>NZ_JBFRRH010000035.1:0-17453 GCF_041472995.1 Vibrio sp. 10N.261.46.A3
GAGGATTCGAACCTCCGACCGCCTGGTTCGTAGCCAGGTACTCTATCCAGCTGAGCTAAGAGCGCACAGTTTACATTGTCCTTAGCTCAGCTGGATAGAGTACCTGGCTACGAACCAGGCGGTCGGAGGTTCGAATCCTCCAGAGCGCGCCACTATTATTAGAAAAAGCCTCGTTTATACGAGGCTTTTTTTATGTCTGCTGTAAATTTGTTGCGACAATGTTAAATTTTTTCGCTTTTTAACTTGTTGTATTTAAAGTAGTTCTTGATTACTTCTTTGTTATTCCACCTTTCTCATATCAATTCCCAGAAAAGCCCTGTTTAAGTCACAGTTTAAATATCTAAAAATGACGTATTTGACAGATTTATGTGATCTGATAGGCGAATAATTAACCTTATGTGTGCGTTATCCGTAACAGAACCTTAAACAAAATTGACAAACTTTTACCAATCGAGATAATCCATGGGTCGGGATCACTATTCGCTGAAATCCTGTACGTATGTCAGGATGACGAAGAAAGGAAGCAACATGACTAATATTGGAAGCCTGCTAGGAGATGCGGCGACTCTAATGATAACGGGGATGTCCGTTGTCTTTATTTTCCTAACTATTCTAGTTTACCTCGTTCGGTTGATGTCAAAACTGGTACCAGAAGAAGTACCAGAGCCGATCGCAGCACCTAAAAAAATTCAAAAATCACAATCAAACCCTTCAGCTGTTAGTCCACAGGTAGTGGCAGCAATTTCGGCCGCGGTTCATCAATACCGTGCGTCTACTGCTAAGTAGCATTTAAAGGATTAAAAAGGAGTTTATGAGCATGTCTAAACCACTAGCTATCACAGATGTGGTACTTCGTGACGCGCACCAGTCACTATTTGCTACTCGTATGCGTATCGAAGATATGCTGCCAATTGCGGCAGAACTGGATAAAGTCGGTTACTGGTCACTTGAGACTTGGGGCGGCGCGACGTTTGATTCGTGTATCCGTTTTCTTGGCGAGGATCCATGGGAGCGTTTGCGTGAGCTGAAAAAAGCGATGCCAAATACACCAATGCAGATGCTACTGCGTGGTCAAAACCTATTGGGCTACCGTCACTACGCGGATGATGTAGTAGAAAAATTTGTTGAACGTGCCCATAAAAACGGCATGGACGTATTCCGTATCTTTGATGCGATGAATGACGTACGTAACTTTGAAAAAGCAGTGAAAGCAACGATCGACGTTGGTGGCCACGCTCAAGGTACGTTGTCTTACACAACCAGTCCGGTTCATAACTCAGATACTTGGGTTGATTTGGCTAAGCGCCTAGAGGACCTAGGTTGTCACTCACTATGTATTAAAGATATGTCAGGTTTATTAAAGCCGTATGAAGCAGAAGAGCTGATTACACGTATCAAAGCATCGTGTGACGTCCCTCTAGCACTGCATAGCCACGCGACAACCGGTCTATCGACTGCAACAGCGGTTAAAGCCGTTGAAGCGGGTATCGACATTCTAGATACCGCTATCTCTTCAATGAGCTGTACTTACGGTCATACGCCAACCGAAACGGTTGTTGCGATGTTAGAAGGTACAGAGCGCGACACGAATCTTAAACTAGACCAAATCGAACCAATTGCGGCTTATTTCCGTGATGTACGTAAAAAGTACGCGAAATGGGAAGGTCAGCTAAAAGGCGTCGATTCTCGCATCCTGATCGCTCAAGTTCCTGGCGGCATGTTAACTAACATGGAAGGCCAGCTTAAAGAGCAAGGCGCAGCCGATCGTATGGATGAAGTGCTAGAAGAGATCCCACGCGTACGTAAAGAGCTTGGTTACATTCCTTTAGTAACACCAACGTCTCAGATTGTCGGTACTCAAGCGGTTATTAACGTCTTAACGGGTGAACGCTATAAGAGCATCACCAAAGAGACTGCTGGCCTACTGAAAGGTGAATACGGTCAAGCTCCTGCTGAAGTGGATGCTGAACTGCAAGCGAAAGTTCTAGACGGTGCAGAACCGATTACTTGTCGTCCTGCTGATTTACTTAAGTCTGAAATGGATACGTTAACGACGGATCTGTTAGAGAAAGCGAAATCAGAGGGTATCTCTTTAGCTGAAGATACGGTTGATGATGTACTGACTTACGCGCTCTTCCCACAAGTAGGTCTTAAGTTCCTTAAGAACCGTCGTAATCCTGAAGCATTTGAACCTGCACCAACGTTAGAAGTTGCGGCTCCAGTTGCTGCAGCTCCTGTACAAGCTTCTGGTGGTATTGAAAGCTACAGCGTGAAGGTTGACGGCCAGGTTTATGATGTTGAAGTTGGCCCACAAGGTGAACTGACATCGGTAGCGCCATCTGCAAAACCTGCTCAAGCGGCTCAGGCTGCACCGGTGGCAGCTTCTGATGCTGAAGCAGTTCCAGCTCCATTGGCGGGTAACATCTTTAAAGTAAACGTTCAGGCGGGTGCTGAGGTTGCTGAAGGCGACGTTCTGCTAATCCTAGAAGCGATGAAGATGGAAACGGAAGTTCGTGCTGCTCGTGGTGGCATCGTTCAAGAATTGAATGTTAAAGAAGGCGATGCAGTTACTGTAGGCGCTCCACTACTAAGCTTAGCGTAAGGGAGTACCATGGAAGGATTGATGACCTTATGGTCTGAAACAGGGATTGCGAACTTTGAGTTCGGCCAGATCTGTATGATGCTGGTTGGTTGCTTACTGTTGTTTTTGGCAATTCGTAAAGGATTTGAACCGTTACTTCTATTGCCTATTGGTTTTGGTGCTGTATTAGCAAACATTCCAAATGCTGGGTTTACTGATCCTGGCGGTTTGCTTTACTACGTTTACTACATTGGTATTGAAACGGGTATTTTCCCACTGCTGATCTTTATGGGTGTTGGTGCGATGACGGACTTCGGTGCGTTGATTGCGAACCCTAAAACATTGTGGCTAGGGGCTGCGGCTCAGTTTGGTATCTTTGCAACGCTATTTGGCGCGATCTTGCTGAACTACGTTCCAGGAATGGAGTTCTCGATGGCCGATGCTTCGTCAATTGCGATCATTGGCGGTGCCGATGGCCCAACTGCGATCTTCTTGGCGAGTAAGCTATCTCCGGATCTTCTAGGTGCTATTGCAGTAGCGGCATATAGCTACATGGCTTTGGTTCCGATCATTCAGCCACCAATCATGAAAGCGTTAACGTCTCCTGAAGAGCGCAAAATTAAGATGGCTCAACTTCGTCACGTTAGCAAAGCAGAGAAGATTCTTTTCCCGCTTGCTGTACTACTGATGACGATTTTGTTCCTACCTTCAGCAACACCTCTAGTTGGTATGTTCTGTTTGGGTAACTTAATGCGTGAAGCGGGTGTGGTTGATCGCCTTTCAAAAACCGCTCAAAACGAACTGATTAACGTTGTAACTATTTTCCTTGGTCTAGGGGTTGGTTCTAAGCTTCAAGCGGATACGTTCTTGAACTTAGAAACACTGGGTATTCTAGGCTTAGGTGCGGTCGCGTTCAGTATCGGTACGGCAGGTGGTGTATTGATGGCGAAGGTGTTGAATCGCTTCTCGAAAGAGAACATCAACCCACTGATTGGCGCAGCTGGCGTATCGGCGGTTCCAATGGCGGCACGTGTTGTGAACAAGGTTGGTCTTGAGGCAAACCCTCAGAACTTCTTGTTGATGCATGCAATGGGCCCGAACGTAGCCGGTGTACTTGGTAGTGCGGTTGCGGCGGGTATTCTATTAGCTCTCGTGGGCTAGTGGATTTGCTGGGTCATGTATCGTTACGTTAATTGGTCGTCAATTTACGAATGAGCGGTTAACTTAGCCTTATTAAATGGTTTATAGTCAAAGGGATGCTTTCGCATCCCTTTCTTTTTATTAATTAGGGTGCTTGCTCACTAGGGCTTTTATCAATCAAGGAAATGTGGAAATGGAAAATAAACAGATTGCGATTACTCAATTCGGCGGCGTCGAAAACCTAAGTATTCAAACCAGTGCGATCCCTGAGCCTAAGGCTGGAGAAGTGGTGGTTAAAGTTTCCTTTTCAGGCATTAATCCGATTGATGTCAAAACCCGAGCGGGTCTTGGTTGGGCAGCAGCACAAAACAAAGATAACCTGCCTTGGGTACCTGGCTACGATATTTCAGGGCAAATTGTTACTCTAGGCGAACAGGCTGAACGCTTTACTGTTGGTGATAACGTGGCTGGCTTTATTGGTTTTCCACTGCAAGGTGGCGGTTACAGCCAATATGTGTGTGTTCCAGAAGCGGCACTAAGTATGGTTCCTGATTCTGTCACTCTAGAAGCGGCAGCGGCATTACCACTCGCGAGCCAAACAGCGGCACAAGCGCTCAACAAAGCCGAAGTGAAAGAAGGCGATCGCGTACTTATCTTAGCGGGTGCTGGCGGTGTTGGTCATCTTGCGGTTCAAATTGCAGTGGCAGCAAAAGCTGAGGTTTACACAACCTGCAGCGAAGCCAATCTTGATTACCTTGCGACGCTAGGTGCTCACGCGATTAACTATAAGTTTGCGCCAGCATCAGAAAGAGTATCTGATGTCGATGTGTTGATTGATTTGGTCGGTGGCGATACCGCGCTTGATGCATTGAAGTGCCTAAAAGATGGCGCGCGAGTCGTGACTGTGCCGACTCTATCTGCAGAACTTATCTGTGAGAAAGCAACACTATTAGGTTTTACTGCATCAGGCATGCTGGTTGAACCAAACCCTGAGCAAATGGACACTATGCTTTACATGGTCAGTGTCGGATTGCTCAAAACAGAAATTCAAGGTATCTACCAGTTAGACGAGGCGCAGTCGGCTCATCTGCAGGTTGAAACCGGACACACCAGAGGCAAGGTGCTACTTAAAATGCAAGAAAGTTGATAGGCAGTGTTAGAATTTTTTAACTCCCTTTTTGAAAATATCGCGCTGTGGTTCTCGGACTCAGCGCTGTGGGTACTCTTCATTAGTGGCTTCTTGAGTGCCACGTTACTACCCGGTGGTTCAGAAGCTAGCCTTGTAGCTGCATTGAGCTTAGATCAGTTTTCAACCTCATCGATCATTCTAGTGGCGACATTAGGCAATACCTTAGGCGGCCTGACTAACTATTGGATTGGTTTGTGGTTGCCTAATCGAACTCAATCTGAAAAGCATGGTCATAAGGCTATGGCTTGGCTGAGCCGTTATGGCTACTGGACACTGTTATTTAGTTGGTTACCGATCATTGGTGACCCTTTGTGTCTAGCGGCGGGTTGGCTAAGAATGAAATTCATCCCTAGCGTTATTTTGATAGCGATTGGCAAAGCCGCTCGCTATAGCTTACTTGCTGCTATCTACTTCGGTTTTTTCTAAGGAGAACCTATGAAAAAGGTTTTACTTGGTACATTTTCTCTTATCGCCATTGCTGGCTGTTCTTACAATGTACCTAGCTCAACGCCCTTCTTTTCCTCGTTACCTGAAGGTGTCACTCTGTTAGAAGAGGTTAAGTCTTCTAAAGATAAAGTGGTGATTCCTTACACCAAGTATCAGCTTGAAAACGGCCTGACAGTTATTCTTTCCCCTGATGATTCCGATCCGTTGGTGCATGTTGATGTCACTTATCACGTCGGCTCAGCACGTGAAGAGATTGGTAAGTCGGGCTTTGCTCACTTCTTTGAGCACATGATGTTCCAGGGTTCTGAGAACGTTGGTGACCAACAGCACTTTAAGATCATTACCGAAGCGGGTGGTTCGTTAAACGGCACGACCAACCGTGACCGTACCAACTACTTTGAAACTGTTCCTTCAAACCAACTTGAAAAAATGTTGTGGTTAGAGTCAGACCGAATGGGCTTCTTGTTGGATGCAGTTTCTCAGAAGAAATTTGAGGTGCAAAGAGGCACGGTCAAGAACGAGCGAGCGCAGAGCTACGAAAATCGCCCTTACGGCTTAATGTGGGAACGCATGGGCGAAGCGCTTTACCCAGAAGGTCACCCTTACTCTTGGCAACCAATCGGCTATGTTGAAGATCTTGACCGTGTTGACGTGAATGATCTTAAAGCGTTCTTCCTGCGTTGGTACGGTCCAAACAATGCCGTGTTAACGATTGGTGGTGATATCGACGTTGATGACACGCTAGAGTGGGTTAACAAGTACTTTGGCCCAATCCCTCAAGGTCCTGAAGTGAAGGCGGCAGAGAAGCAACCTGCTGTTCTGACTGAAGATAAGTACATCACCTTAGAAGACAATATTCGTCAGCCGATGGTGCTTGTGGGTTGGCCAACAACGTATCGTGGCGAAGAGACGCAAGCTTCCCTGAATGCATTGTCCAACGTGTTAGGTTCAGGTACCAACAGTTACCTATATCAAAACCTCGTAAAAACGCAGAAGGCCGTCAGCGCTGGCTCTTTCCATGATTGTGCTGAGCTTGCTTGTACCATGTACGTGTATGCAATGGGCAACTCAGGTGAAAAAGGCGATTTGACGGTTCTCAATAAAGAGCTGATGGATACCCTAGAGCAATTCTCGAAAGAGGGTGTTGAACAAGAGCGTTTAGACCAGATCACAGGCATGGCAGAAGCGAATGCCGTTTTTGCATTGCAAAGCGTTAAAGGTAAGGTGTCGCAACTCGCGTCTAACCAAACCTTCTATGGTCAGCCTGATCGCATTGAATCACAACTCGATCAAATCCGAGCGGTGACGCCTGAGAGCGTGAGCAAGGCATACCAAGATTTCATCGAAGGTAAGCACAAGGTTACCTTGAGTGTGGTTCCTAAGAAAAAACTCGATTTAGCGGTTCGTGAAGCGACTTTTACCACGCCACCACGTACATTGCCTGAATACAGCAAGGTGACGGAAGACCAACTGGATTTCAGAAAGGCACCGAATACCTTTGATCGCAGTGTAATGCCGGAAGTGAACTTTGGTGTTGAGGCAACCATGCCTGAGTTGTACCGCATGCACTTTGCAAATGGCACGGACTTGATTGGTACTGTGACCAGCGAAACACCGACAGTACAGCTACAGATTCAACTTCCAGCTGGCGAGCGTTATGTTCGCAAAGGGCGAGAAGGCCTAGCGAACCTAACGGCTTCGATGATGGAAGAAGGCTCAACCAAACGAACCGTTGAAGAGTTACAAGCGACCTTAGATAAACTTGGTAGCAGTGTGAGCATTAGTGCGGGCAGCTACACCACAGATATTTCAATCTCGGCGCTAGAGAAAAACTTGCCTCAAACCTTAGCGATTGTGCAAGAGGTTCTATTCGAGCCTAAGTTCGATGAGCAAGATTTTGAGCGCGTTAAGAAGCAGATGCTAGAAGGCGTTGTCTATCAGCACCAGCAGCCAAGCTGGATGGCTTCTCAAGCAACCCGTGAAGTGCTGTTTGGTGACAGTATTTTTGCTCGCGCAAGTGATGGCACTAAGGAATCTTTATCGAAATTGACCTTAGACGATGTGAAAAAATTCTATGCGCAACATTACACACCAGAAGGTGCCAATATTGTTGTTGTGGGAGATATCTCGAAGAAAGAGGTAGGGAAACAGCTACAATTCTTTGAAGAGTGGCAAGGCGATGCGGCACCATTAACGCGTCCGCAGATCGTCAAAGAGCTTTCTGGTCAGCACCTGTATTTAGTTGATAAACCGGGTGCGCCGCAAAGCATTGTTCGCTTGGTGCGTAAAGGCCTGCCGTTTGATGCGACGGGTGAATTGTATTTGAGCCAGTTAGCTAACTTTAACTTAGCGGGCAACTTCAATAGCCGTATCAACCAGAACCTACGTGAAGACAAAGCTTACACTTACGGTGCAAGCGGCTACTTCGCAAGTACTCGAGAAACTGGTGCTGTGGTATTTAGCGCGCAGGTAAGAGCGAATGCGACGGTTCCATCGATTCAAGAGTTTATTAATGAGCTGAACGAGTTTAGTCAGAGTGGATTAACTGACGAAGAGGTGAAATTTATGCGCCTTGCCGTCGGTCAACAAGATGCACTTAAATACGAAACGCCGAGTCAAAAGGCGGGGTTGTTGAGTAATATTGTTGCATTGAGCCTTGATGAAGATTACCTACAACAGCGTAATCAGATAGTTGAAACGGTTTCAAAAGAGACCTTAAACGAGCTATCTAAGAAATGGTTTGACCCGAATGATTATCAAATAATCGTTGTTGGTGACGCGACTTCGCTTCGCCCGCAATTAGAAAAGTTAGATATTCCAATAGAAGAGCTTGAAATCATTCGTTAGAGTACACATTAAAGGGGGAGGGAAGAGACTCTACTTTTCTCCTCCAACCTAATTTATGATAGTTCTAATCAGAACAATATAAGATAAGTGAACTGAATTTTGACTGATTTTGCTGCGCGACTAAAGCAAGTTGCAACCAACCCTAAGACCTTCTCTCAATTTGGTCGTGGTGTTGAAAGGGAAACATTACGCTACACGGAAGATGGGCACCTTGCTACTGGGCCGCACCCTGAGGCTTTGGGATCTGCGTTGATGAACGAATGGGTAACGACCGATTTCTCTGAGTCGCTACTGGAATTTATCACGCCTGTTTCTAACGACGTTCCGACGCTTTTGAATCAGTTGTCTGATATCCATCACTTCACGCAAACCAAGTTAGACGGCGAAAAACTATGGCCGCTTTCTATGCCTTGTTACGTTGGCAGTGAAGATTACATTCAGCTAGCGCAATACGGCACCTCTAACAACGGTAAGATGAAGACCCTATATCGTGAAGGCCTAAAACGTCGTTACGGTAGCCTGATGCAGATTATCTCTGGTGTTCACTTCAACTTCTCTTTCCCAGAAAGCTTTTGGGATAGCCTGTTTGGAGAGCAAACTGAAGAAGCGCGTTGTGAATCTAAGTCAGATGCTTACTTCGGTTTGATTCGTAACTACTACCGCTTTGGTTGGTTAATCCCATACTTCTTCGGTGCTTCACCTGCGCTATGTTCTTCTTTCATCAAAGGAAGAGAGACAAGCCTGCCTTTTGAAAAGATTGGCGAGACACTGTACTTACCAAAAGCAACGGCACTGCGCCTGAGCGATCTTGGCTACACCAACAGTGCGCAAAGTGTGTTGAAGATTGGTTTCAACGGCCTAGACCAATACCTTGAAGGTTTGAATCAAGCGATTCGCACTCCATCAGAAGAATTCGCCGAGATTGGCACTAAGGTTGATGGTGAATACCGTCAATTGAATAGCAACGTACTGCAAATTGAGAATGAGCTTTACGCTCCAATCCGTCCTAAGCGTGTGGCGAAGAGTGGTGAAAAACCATCTGAAGCATTGGCACGCGGTGGTGTTGAGTACATTGAGGTTCGCTCTTTAGATGTAAACCCATTCAGCTCAATTGGTATCAATGAGCAGCAAGTTCGCTTCCTAGACTTATTCCTAACGTGGAGTGTGCTAACGGACTCTGCAGAGATGGATAACTGCGAGCTTGAATGCTGGCGTGATAACTGGAACAAGGTGATCCTAGAAGGTCGTCAGGTTGGTCTAGAGCTGCAAATCGGTTGTCATGGCGAGCGATTGTCTCTGCAAGATTGGGCGAAGCGTGTCTTCAAAGATCTGCGCTCTATTGCCGAGATGATGGACGCTGAACAAGGTGGTCGTGCATACCAAGAAACGTGCGATACGCTTGAAGCTTGGATTGATAACCCAGAGCTGACCATTTCTGGCCAGTTGCTAGAAGAGACTAAGAAGTTAGGTGGCTTAGGTAAAGTGGGTTGCGCGTTAGGTAAAACGTATGCTCAGCAACACAAAGCGCACCAATACAAAGTATATTCAGCTGAGCTGATGGAAGCAGAAGTTCAACGCTCTGTGATTGCTCAGCAACAAAGTGAAGAAGCAAGCACTCAAGATTTTGATAGCTTCTTAGCGGATTATTTTTCGTATTTAAAAGCATAGCGAGACTTTGGTGGAAAGGAAGCAAGCCTTATTAGGTCAGCCTACTCGAGTGAGTAGTAAATGGTTACCTGTAGTGACTGTTGGTGTTGTCTCTAGCCTGTTGGTTGGATGTGCAACGCCACCGCCAAAGCAGCAAGATAATTTGTGTAGCATCTTTCGAGAGCACCCTTCATGGTATGAAGATGCCTTGGATATGCAAGAAGAATGGGGCACGCCGATTAACGTCGCGATGGCTTTTGTGAAACAAGAGAGTAGCTATCGTCATGATGCGCGCCCACCTAAAGATTACATTCTTGGCTTTATACCGTGGGGGCGTGTAAGCAGTGCCTACGGTTATGCACAAGCTCAAGATCCTGCTTGGGAAGATTTCCAAAAGGCGACCAATAACGGTGGCTCAAGAACCAACTTTGATGATGCATTGATGTTCATCGGTTGGTATACCAGCGAGACGCGTCGTCAATTGGGCATCTCACTATGGGACCCATATAACCAATATCTGGCTTATCATGAAGGCCGTGGTGGTTATAAGCGCAAGTCATACAACAGCAAGCCATCGTTGATTAAGGTGGCGCGCAAAGTCGAACAGCAAGCAAAAGATTATGGATGGCAGCTGAAACAGTGCCGCAAAGAACTAGAAGACAATCGAAGCTGGTTTTTCTAAAACCAGCCGTCATGGAGAAGAGCAATGCCTTTATTAGATAGTTTCACTGTTGATCACACACGCATGAACGCACCTGCAGTTCGTGTTGCTAAAACAATGCAAACCCCAAAAGGGGATACCATCACTGTGTTTGACCTGCGTTTTACTGCGCCAAACAAAGACATCCTATCTGAGAAAGGTATCCATACTCTAGAGCATCTATACGCTGGTTTCATGCGTAATCAATTGAACGGTTCAGATGTAGAGATCATCGATATTTCACCAATGGGTTGCCGTACGGGTTTCTACATGAGCCTGATTGGTACGCCTACAGAGCAACAAGTGGCTGACGGTTGGTTGGCAGCGATGCAAGACGTACTGAAAGTTGAGAACCAGAATAAGATCCCTGAGTTGAACGAATACCAATGTGGTACCGCAGCAATGCACTCTTTGGATGAAGCGAAAGAGATCGCGAATGCGATCATTGCTGCAGGTATTTCTGTAAACAAGAATGATGAACTGGCACTGCCAGAATCTATGCTGCAAGAGCTTAAAATCGACTAGTCGTTGTTCGTTCACCTTGATGCGGTGAGTTAGATATTAAAAGGCCCGGTTCAATGAACCGGGTCTTTTGTATGTAAGCTTCAGTGATAATTTAGTTAGCCGTTCACGATCTGTGGGAACACGCGAACCAGTTTGATGCGGTTCTCTTCAAGCTCAACAATTTCCATTGGGTGGCTGGCAACCTGAACACTTAGGTGACTCTCTGGAATATCTTCAAGATGTTCCAGTATCAAACCATTCAGCGTTCTTGGGCCATCGGTAGGCAGTGCCCACTGTAAGCCTTTGTTGATATCTCGGATATTGGCGCTACCTTCAATCAAGAAGCTGCCATCGCTTTGCGGAGTAATTTCTTCTGATAAGCTTGGGGCGATAGAGGTGGTAAACTCACCTACGATCTCTTCTAGAATATCTTCTAATGTAACCAAGCCGTTGATATCGCCATACTCATCAACAATCAAACCGATACGCTGTTTATTGCGTTGAAACTTGAGTAGCTGAATGTTGAGTGGTGTCGCTTCAGGAATAAAGTAGATCTCATCTGCGGCACGCAGCAGTGTCTCTTTATTGAATTCATTCTTTTCAAGCATCAGGCGGTAAGCTTCACGCAGCCTTAGCATGCCGACCACTTCATCTATTTGGTCACGGTAGAGAACCACACGACCATGAGGCGAGTGGGTCAATTGACGAACGATAGATTTCCAGTCGTCATTGATGTCGATACCAGTTATCTCATTACGCGGCACCATGATGTCGTTCACGGTGACGTGTTCTAAATCCAGAATAGACACCAACATATCTTGGTGACGCTGAGGGATCAGGCTACCTGCTTCATTTACTACAGTTCTAAGCTCTTCTGAGCTCAGGTGGTCGGTCGCATCGTGACTGGCTTTAACGCCTAAGATACGAATGAAGCCGTTGGTAATGAAGTTCACTAAGATCACCAATGGTGACAGCACCTTCATCAGTATCATCAAAAGGATACTACTCGCGTAAGAGACACGTTCAGGAAATAGAGAAGCGATGGTCTTTGGGGTTACCTCGGCGAATACGAGGATCACGAGAGTCAGGGTACCAGTAGCGATAGCCACACCGATATCCCCGTAGATGCGCATACCAAGAATAGTAGCGATCGCAGATGCAAGAATGTTGACGAGATTGTTGCCGATGAGAATGAGGCCAATCAATCTGTCTGGGCGGTTCAGAAGTTTTTCTACACGTTTGGCACCTTTATGACCCGTATTGGCCAAGTGCTTTAAACGGTAGCGGTTCAGGGACATCATGCCCGTTTCGGAACCAGAGAAATAACCAGAAATTACAATGAGACACGCGAGTAGCGCAAATAAGATACCCGTTGATATGTCGTCCAAAACTATTCTTTTCCTATTTGTGTATCTTGATTAATTTATGACCGAACATGGTCGAGATGTCAATTGAATGTATTGCACTCAATATTTTAAAGGCAAGGTATGTGAGACCTTGCCTTTATTTTACGGACTAGTTCAGGATAATTTCCTGGACGAAGCGGCTACCGAAGTAGGCTAATGTGAGCATGCTGGCACCGGCCAGTGCGAACCAAGTGACTTTCTGTCCACGCCAGCCTTTCTGATAGTGACCCCATAGAAGGATGGAGTAGATAACCCAAGCGATAAAAGACAACACAGCCTTGTGTGCTTTTCCTTGAGCAAACATATCTTGCACGAAGATGAGACCCGTCAACAAAGTACCCGTTAATAAGCCATTACCAATCAGAATGATCTTGAAAAGCTGTCTTTCCACCATCATTAAAGGAGGTAGGTTAGGGTTTATCACTAAGGCTTTTTTCTTTTTAAGTTTGTGATCTAGCCACGCAAGTTGCAGGGCGTATAGCGCGCCGATAGTTAACGTTGCGTATGAGAATAGAGCCAAAGAGATGTGTACGAGCAGTTTTGGGTCATTCTCTAGATGTTTGATGAAAGTGCTTGGAAGAAAAGTGGCAGCCATCAAGTTCAGCGCAGCGAAGCTATAGACGACGGGTAAGATGAACCACAGACGGGTTTTGAGCATAGCACCGCTCATTACTACGGATATGATTAAACTGATTAATGAAGCAACGTTCAAGATACTGAGGTTTTGGCCACTGGCATTAAAAATCAAATCGCCAAGCAACCAAGCATGGAAAGCTAGAGCAAGTAATGCGCTGATAAACACCGTTTTTACACGGATTCCTGTTTGGTGCACGAGACCTGGAATGATCGTGGAAATCGCCATTGTATAAAGAAAGGCTGCTGCGATCGCAATAAGACTGTCCATGGTATCCATTTTAATGATTACTAATTGGCGAATTATACCTCGCATCGCTCTTTGGGGCTATGGCGAACCTCATTCAATTCCAAGTGAATAATGTCTCACATCACAAGCACGGATGATTAACGCTCTACAACGGGTATGACTCTAATCCGCGCTAATGTATACTCACAGTAATAGTCGCAGTTTTGAGCGAAGAGAAAACTATGTTTGATAATTTAACGGATCGTCTATCCAAAACGCTGAAGAACATCAGCGGTAAAGGTCGTCTGACCGAAGACAATATTAAAGAGACGCTGCGTGAAGTACGTATGGCGCTACTTGAAGCCGACGTTGCACTGCCCGTTGTCCGCGATTTTGTTAAGCGCGTAAAAGAAGGCGCTGTGGGTGTTGAGGTTTCTAAATCTCTAACGCCTGGTCAAGAATTCATTAAGATCGTTCAAGCTGAACTTGAAGCGGTAATGGGTGAGTCTAACGAGGCTCTTAACCTAGCAGCGCAGCCGCCAGCCGTTATCTTAATGGCGGGTCTACAAGGTGCGGGTAAAACCACATCGGTAGGTAAGCTATCTAAGCTTCTAACTGAGCGTGACAAGAAGAAAGTCTTGGTTGTGTCTGCCGACGTTTACCGTCCAGCGGCGATCAAACAGCTTGAAACGTTAGCAAGCGATGTTGGCGTAGACTTCTTCCCATCTTCAGCTGATCAAAAACCTCTTGATATTGCAAACGCTGCAATCGACCACGCGAAGAAGAAATTCTACGACGTGCTACTTGTCGATACTGCGGGTCGTTTGGCTATCGATGAAGAAATGATGGGCGAGATCAAAGAGCTTCATACTGCAATTAAACCAGTAGAGACACTGTTCGTTGTTGATGCAATGACAGGTCAAGATGCTGCGAACACTGCAAAAGCCTTTGGTGATGCGCTACCACTAACCGGTGTTATCTTGACGAAAGTTGATGGTGATGCGCGTGGTGGTGCTGCTCTGTCTGTTCGTCATATCACAGGCAAACCGATTAAATTCTTGGGTGTTGGTGAAAAGACTGACGCACTAGAACCGTTCCACCCAGATCGTGTTGCTTCTCGTATCTTAGGTATGGGCGACGTACTGTCTCTTATTGAAGACCTACAGAAAAACGTTGATACCGAGAAAGCAGAGAAACTGGCTAAGAAGTTCAAAGAGAAGAAAGGCTTTGACCTTGAAGACTTCCGTGAACAGCTAGGTCAGATGCAAAACATGGGCGGCATGATGGGCATGATGGATAAGCTTCCAGGCATGTCTCAGCTACCAGATAACGTTAAAGATAAAGTTGATGACAAGATGTTCAAGCAAATGGAAGCGATCATCAACTCTATGACCATGAAAGAGCGTCAACGCCCTGACCTAATCAAAGGCTCACGCAAAAAGCGTATTGCCGCTGGTTCTGGTACACAGGTACAAGATGTAAACCGTATGCTTAAGCAGTTCACCCAAATGCAGAAGATGATGAAGAAGATGCAGAAAGGTGGCATGAAAGGCATGATGCGCAACATGCAAGGCATGATGGGCGGCGGTGGAGGTATGGGCGGAATGGGTGGTGGCTTTAACCCGTTTGGTCGATAATCTCCAAATGTAAGCTTTGGCTACGTTACTTTTCATAGTGTTAGCCGTGTCACAGAAAGTGTACGGCAGCTATGTTGGTGAAAAAATAGCTAAAGCCCTTGCATTGCACCGGAATAAGAGTAAAATTCCGGGGCTTTAATTTGGCACGAGACCCCAAGCTATTTACTTATACTTGGGGTTAATTATTTTATTAAGAAAGCAAAGAGGACGACATGGTAACCATTCGTTTGGCACGTCACGGTGCAAAGAAGCGCCCATTTTATCAAATCGTAGTTGCGGATAGCCGTAACGCTGCAACTGGCCGTTTCATCGAGAAAGTAGGTTTCTTTAACCCTACTGCTCAAGGTCAAGAAGAAGGTCTACGTCTAGACCTAGATCGTGTTAACCACTGGGTTGGTCAAGGCGCATCTCTATCTGATCGTGTAGCTAAGCTAGTTAAAGACGCTCAAAAAGCGGCTTAATTCTTTTTTAAAGAGAAATAGCTTATGTCGATGAAGGGTAAAGAAACTATGAGCGAGCAAAATAATAGAATTGTCATGGGTAAACTTGGGTCTACCTATGGTATTCGTGGCTGGCTTAAAGTGTTCTCCTACACAGACAATGCTGAAAGCATATTTGATTACAGCCCTTGGTATTTAAACCAAAAGGGTAAGTGGGTTGAGTACAAAGTTGAGAGCTGGAAACGTCATGGCCAAGGTTATGTATGTAAGCTAGCGGGATTAGATGTTCGTGAAGACGCGCAACTGATGACTAACTTTGAAATTGCTATTGACCCTGCTTCGTTACCTGAATTGTCAGAAGATGAATTCTACTGGCGCGAATTGTTCGGTATGCAAGTTTTTACTACTAAAGGTTACGACCTTGGTAAGGTCACTGACCTATTAGAAACTGGCTCGAACGATGTTCTAGTAATCAAAGCAAATCTTAAAGATGCTTTTGGCCAAAAGGAACGGTTAGTACCGTACCTTGAAGAGCAAGTGATCAAGAAAGTTGATCGCGAAGCTCGCCGGATCGAAGTTGACTGGGATCCTGGATTCTAACTCCAAATTACAGAGCGAGAGAACACATGTGGGTTGGCATTATTAGCCTTTTTCCTGAAATGTTCCGTTCTGTTACTGATTTTGGAGTAACAGGTCAAGCGGTTAAAAAAGGTCTTTTATCTATTGAGACATGGAATCCTCGTGATTTCACTCATGATAAACATCGCACTGTTGATGACAGACCTTACGGTGGTGGTCCTGGCATGTTAATGATGGTTCAGCCTTTGCGCGACGCTATCACAACGGCCAAGCAAGCAGCACCGGGAAAGACGAAAGTTATCTATCTTTCACCTCAAGGTCGTAAACTCGACCAGAAAGGTGTTGAAGAGCTGGCAACAAACGAGAATTTACTTCTTATTTGTGGTCGCTACGAAGGGGTAGATGAGCGCATCATTCAATCTGAAGTTGACGAAGAATGGTCGATTGGAGATTTTGTGATGACGGGTGGCGAACTGCCAGCCATGACGCTGATTGATTCAGTATCTCGGTTTGTTCCGGGTGTACTTGGAGATTTCGCTTCAGCAGAAGAAGATTCTTTTGCAAATGGTTTGCTAGATTGTCCCCATTATACGCGCCCTGAGGTGCTAGACGATAAAGATGTGCCATCGGTACTCAAGTCTGGAAACCATAAGGACATTCGTCGCTGGCGATTAAAACAATCGTTGGGCCGAACTTGGCTAAGAAGACCAGAACTCCTGGAAAACCTAGCTCTGACTGACGAACAGGAACAATTACTGGCTGAATTCATTAAAGAGCAACGCTCTTAACGAAAAGCAAGCAGTAACCTATTAAATTTAGTATCAGTTTATTCTAGGAATTTATACAAATGAGCAACATCATCAAGGCTCTTGAAGAAGAGCAACTAAAATCAGACCTTCCTAAATTCGCACCAGGTGACACTGTTGTAGTTCAGGTTAAGGTAAAAGAAGGTGACCGTGAGCGTCTACAGGCTTTCGAAGGCGTTGTAATCGCTATTCGTAACCGTGGTCTACACTCTGCATTCACAGTTCGTAAGATCTCGAACGGTGAAGGCGTAGAGCGTGCGTTCCAAACTCACTCTCCAATGGTTGATAGCATCGAAGTTAAACGCCGTGGTGCAGTACGTCGTGCCAAGTTGTACTACCTACGTGAGCGTTCTGGTAAGTCAGCTCGTATTAAAGAGAAGCTTACTAAGAAGTAATTCTTTTTGCATTCTATCGATAAAAGCGGAGCCATTTGGCTCCGCTTTTTTGTGCCTGCTATTTAGAGTTGCGCAGGTAAGAGATCCCCAATTCGCTCGTACCTCACTCTTGGGGATGACGACAGCAGTACAGGCTTAAATGCAACCGTCATTCCCTAGACTGACGAAGGAAGGAGTAGGGGATATCTTTCAGTAAACACCAAACTATCGGCAATAAAAAAGGATTGACGTTAAACGCCAACCCTTCAAAATTTACTCGCTACTCGCTACTCG
>NZ_JBFRRH010000035.1:18149-33722 GCF_041472995.1 Vibrio sp. 10N.261.46.A3
ACTCGCTACTCGCTACTCGCCTAGTACGGATCTTCCGACCAACCATCGCTATCTGACATATCAGGAGCGCCGGCAATGGCGTTTTCTTCATCAGCCCATTCACCGAAATCAATCATCTGACATTGCTTGCTGCAAAACGGGCGGTGCGGGCTTTGTTCGCCCCATTCAACGTCAGTATTACATTGAGGGCATTTAACGATGGTGATTTTCTTCGACATAGTGATTCTTAATTTGAGGGGGTAATAATAGTGAGTTTAGGCTCGAGTGAGGACTCAAGCCAAACTATAAAAGGAAATTAATTAGGTGCAGATCGCCAATTCAAATTCGATGTCTTGAGTACAGGCTTGCCCCGTTTCAAAGCTCATGAACTTAACAGCAAAGCGGTTCTTGTGACCTGAGATCATCGGGTAGGCACCGTATTGCATCGGAATAGAAAGACGAAGGATATTCGCTTCATCGGCATCGCTCTGGAAGAAGCCAGCACGAGCGATTTGCTCTTTAAAGTGACCAGTCTCTCTGGTGAGCTTCAACCATAGTGTTAGCGCTTCATACAGAGGCTGTAAGCTATCCATCCAAGCTTTAGCATCTCTCATTCTCTTATCAAGAGGGAGGTGCAGCCAATAATGCAGTGCCGGTAAATCAAAGCAGCATGAGCCACCTGGAAGATTAAAGCGTTGGCGAATTGCACTTAGGAAGCGGTCTTCTTTAAGTGATTGGCCAAAACGCTCTGCCTGCATCAGGTCACGATAGATATTACCAATGTCATTAAGCAGTGATGTCAGCATCTCTTGATCGACACCTTCAACATCCAACCAACTTTTGTAGGTTACACGTTGCTTCTCAATATCTTTTGCCAGTTCGCTCTTGAGTTGGATCTGTTCGAAGATTTCAATCAGATCAAAGATGGAACGGAAAAAGAGTTGATACTGTTGAGCATCGGAAAATGTAGAAGACAAGTGTAGCTGCCTCAAGAGTGATTCGACTCTTAAGTAGATGCGTGTTTTCTCATTTAGAGGATGTTCAAATTTATGGGTGATCATCGAGCAAACCTTCATTCAACATTGTTCTATTCTGACCCATCTACAGCACTGATTGCCAGATACTTTTGATGTAAATCTGTGATTTGAGGCAAAAGTTCTTGGTTTTTAGTATGGTTTTTAATCACGTCATCTGCAACTGCTAAGCGCTGTTCTCTTGAAGCCTGTGATTTTAAAATTGATGCAACTTGTTCCCTAGAGACATTATCACGACTCATCGTTCGTTCTATTTGCACTTCTGCTGGCACATCAACAATTAATACGCGATCGGCCATGCCTTGCATTTGGTTTTCCACCAATAGCGGTGCAACTAATAAACCATACGGGGATGTGATTTTAGACAGGTCACTGTCAATTTTGTCACGGATCATGGGATGAAGAAGATCATTGAGCCACTGCTTCTCTTTAGGGTCTGAGAAGATCAGTTCACGCAACCTACTTCGATTGAGTGTTCCATCTTCAAGCAAGATAGACTCACCAAAGTGTTCTGTAATCTGTTTTAAGCCGTCACTGCCCAGCGCAACCACTTCACGTGCCACGATATCAGCATCAACAATATCAATATTAAAATGTTCATTGAACAGGTTAGCGACCGTGGTTTTGCCACTGGCGATACCACCGCTTAATCCGATAATAATTGCCATGGTTAAATTCCTAGTACAGAAGTGAAATACCAACCCATGATGTCGTTACCCCACATCAAGCTTACCCAACCCGCAATTGCAAGGTAAGGGCCAAATGGAAAGGCTTTATCGATGCCTTGCTGTTTCAGGCGAAGTTGAATCAAACCAAACACAAGGCCTACGAGCGAAGATAAAAGGATGATCATCGGTAGGTGTTGCCAACCAAGCCATGCACCAAGTGCAGCCAGGAGTTTGAAGTCACCGTAACCCATGCCTTCTTTACCTGTGAGTAGTTTGAACAACCAATACACCGACCACAGAGCTAGGTAGCCAGCCATTGCGCCAACCACAGAATCTTGCAGCGATACTGGGCTGATATTAAACAGTGCTAAAGCGATACCGGACCATACCAAAGGCAAGGTGATTTGATCAGGCAACAACATAGTATCGAGATCGATAAAGGTCGCGGTAATCAGTGCGAAGGTGAAAAAAATCAAAGCAATGGCGTAGTAACTGAAACCAAAGTGGCTAGCAACCATTGTGCAAAGTATTGCGGTCAGCAACTCGACCAAAGGGTAGCGAGCACTGATTGGATTAGCACAGCTGTGGCACTTACCCTTTAAGAACAACCAGCTTAAGACTGGAATATTATCGACGATTCTTAATTGGGTTTTGCATTTCGGGCAGGTTGAACGAGGAATGCTGAGATTGAACTTTCCCTCTGGCGCTGGAATTTTATATTGAGAGAAATATTCCGAGCACTCTTGTTGCCATTCACGTTCCATCATAATCGGCAAACGGTGTATGACTACGTTGAGGAAGCTGCCGATAAGAAGGCTAAAAATGAAAGCTAATACGGGGAATAGCCAAGGATAGTAGTGAAATACTTCCATAGTGTCCTTTACCACTTAATCAAGGTGAGCAGAGATTGTTGCTCATGGGTGTTTAGTTGCTTTTAACTATCCTAACACACTCATAAGATTAAAGATCGGTAAGTACATCGCAACCACAAGCCCGCCAACAACTGTCCCTAAAAATACGATGATCAGTGGCTCTAGAATCTTGCCTAAATTGTCGACGGTGTTGTCGACTTCAAACTCGTAAATGGAGGCTACTTTATTGAGCATATCATCAAGGTTTCCTGACTCTTCACCGATCATCACCATCTGTAACACCATTTCAGGGAAGGCATTGGTATTGCGCATTGCGATATACATTGGCATGCCAGCAGCCGTTTCTCGGTGAACCTCAATGATGGCCGATTCATAATGCAGGTTACCTGCGGTTTTTGCTGTGGTTTTGAGGCTCATTAAAATCGGAATGCCAGAACTAAAGCTGGTTGATAAGGTTCGGCTGAATTTGGCAATGGAGGCTTTGGCTAATACGCCGCCGAGAACAGGAAAGCGTAATCCTAGCCGACTAACAGACAGTCTGATTGAGTGGGAACGTTGACACAGTTGGTAAATAATCAAGGCAACAAGCCCGATGCCTACAGCCGTATAAAAACTGTAAGCCTGCATCCAATGGGAAAGGTAGAGTACTTGTTGGGTGAACCAAGGCAGGTCGGCGCCAAAGCCTGAAAACATCGACTCAAACTCTGGAATCACCATAGTCAGCATTAAATAAGAAACGGTCAGTGCAACGGTGACCACCATGGCGGGGTAGATCAGTGCTTTGACGACTTTGGACTTTAACTGCTCGCTCTTTTCTCTATAGGTCGCTAAGCGTTCGAATACTTGTGCGAGGTTACCGGAGAGCTCGCCTGTCGCAACCAAATCAGTATAGAGGTCATCAAAGTGGCGGCTTGCAGTTCGCATCGCTTTTGATATAGGCGTACCGGCTTCTACACCTTTGCAGATGTGCGATAAAATCGATTTCATTTCTGCTTTGCGGTGATTGTCTGACACCAGCTTGATGGCTTGCACGATCGGCACACCAGTCGCCAACATGGTAGCCAGTTGGCGAGTCAAAATAGTGATGTCTTTGGCTTTGACTCTATGAGTTAAACGAGTGACGGCTGAAATACTTTTCTTTTTGATTTTCTTAATCTGAATATGCTGCTCTTTGAGCTTTTCTCGTACTTCCAACTCGGTGAGCGCTAAGGTTTGCCCAGACACTTTCTTGCCTGAACTGTTAATGCCTTTCCAGTGATAGCTTTTTAATTGTGATTGTTTGGACTTGCTACTCATTGGTGCTCCATTGGGTTATATGTACAGAACACGTTGCAGCTCTTGATAGCTGGTGGTGCCTTCAAGCAATTTATCTAGCCCCGACTCTTGCAGAGTTCTCATGCCTTCTCGGCGAGCCAAGTTTTCAATGGCTAACGCGTTCGGTTTGTCGATCAGGCTGCTTTTCAGTTGATCGCTAAACGGCATCACTTCATAGATACCCACTCGCCCCGAATAACCCTGGTTACACTCATTGCAACCTTGAGGACTCGCTTTGTAGATGGTTTGGCTGTTAGGAATCGAGTGACGCAGAAATATGTCTGGCGAGTCGTCACTTTCTTTACAATGGTTACACAACCGCCTTGCCAGTCGTTGGGCGATAATCAAACTCAATGATGAAGCGAGGTTAAAGGGTTCTATCCCCATATGAGCGAGTCGAGTGACGGTTTCTGCGGCGGAGTTCGTGTGCAGTGTTGAAAGGACCAAGTGACCCGTTTGCGATGCTTTGATCGCGATCTCTGCTGTTTCCAAGTCGCGGATCTCTCCAACCATTACAACATCAGGATCTTGTCGCAAAAATGATCGAAGTGCTTCAGCAAACCCAAAGCCGATCTTAGGTGTTACTTGTACTTGATTGATACCACATAGGTTAATTTCCACTGGGTCTTCAGCTGTTGAGATGTTGCGTTCCGTAGTGTTAAGCACTCTAAGACCAGTATATAGGGAGACGGTTTTTCCGCTGCCAGTAGGCCCGGTCATTAAGATCATACCTTGTGGGCGTTTCAGGGCATCGAGGTAGAGTGCTTTTTGATCTTCGGTGTAACCTAACTTATCGATATCTAGATTGGCCGCGCTGCTATCAAGCAGTCGAAGAACGATTTTTTCACCCCATAAGGTCGGAAGCGTTGATACACGCATATCAATCGCCAAGTCGTCATTTAGACGCAGTTTAATACGACCGTCTTGAGGTAAGCGACGTTCAGCGATATCAAGCTTGGCGAGGATCTTTAAGCGAGCAGATAAACGGCGACTTAAATGGGAAGCAGGTTGTTGTATTTCAACAAGGATGCCATCACAACGCAGGCGTACTCGGTAGTGCTCTTCATAAGGTTCGAAGTGGATATCTGATGCGCCCTTACGAACCGCATCAACCAGTATCTGATTGATAAAACGGCTGACAGGGGAATCGTCTTGGCTGAGATCTTCAATCGACGCTATCTCGTCGTCAGACACTTCAACAAGATTGGCTAGTTCGTCTTGAGTGATCTCTTTGCGTTTGGAGTCTTGCCCGGAAATCGAACGGCCATACAGCTTTCGTATTGCGCCTTCTAGTTCTGAGTAGTTGGCGACGACCAATTCAATCTGTAATCCGGTCGCAAAGCGGAAATCATCTTCAGCTTGTAAATCGGTCGGGTCGGCGGAGGCTAGTGTGAGAGTAGAGCTAGAGACTGAAATCGGGATAGCACGATACTTGGTAATCAGCTCGCGAAGCCCTAATTGGTCACATAAGGTCTCATAATCAGTATTGGCGAGCTGTACTAACGGTAAGCCGAAGATGGTTTTAATGTTGTTTGCTAAGGAATCGCCGCTGAAGAAATCGAGAACGAGCAAAGCTTCAGGTGTCGAAATACCTGAAGCTTGTACATGTTCCGCAACAGCTTGTTCTTGAGTCAGGCTTAGTAAGTCAGCCTGACGGAGAACGGTTGGGAGGTTGGTTAGCACTTATGAGCAACCTTTTGGCTGCAATTTGGCATCAATATCACTAGAACACGACCATGTTCCATTTGTAGTTCGCTCTAGAGTTACCTTTTTAGATACAACATCAGGACTTACTCCTGATGAGTTGAATAAGAATTGAATATTGCCGGATGATGTAGCTGCACTAACATATGATAAAGTTCCTAAAGGAGATGTTGGCACAGCTAAAGATGCCTCTGCTGGAAAAGTACCATTTTCAAGCACGAATGTTTCGACATTGGTTCTATGTCCAGTGATAGATGCGAGTGCTGACGCAGCCTCGCTCTTTGCTATATAGCTTTGATATTGGGGGACTGCAATTGATGCCAACACACCAATAATCGCCACTACAATCATCAATTCAATCAGCGTAAAGCCTTTCTGGTTCGTTCTTTTGTTCTTGTTATTCATTGTCTAATTCCATTCTTTAGTTTGTTTCAGTGCAGGCACTGGTTGATGGAAAGAATAGAAGTTGAGATGGGGTTGTGGAATGGTGTTCAGGTGTGGTCGCGAGTGGTTTGGTATTTATTGGTGTAGTGTTTCATATAGCGCGCAAATTTATGCGATCAGCTTAAATAACAGCTTGAAATACTGATAATTCAGGCAATAAAAAAGGCACCGTTATCAACAGTGCCTTTACAGAAATTAATTATTATTCAGTCAATTACGCTTTGAATCTCATTGATAGATCCATTGCTTTTAGGTGCTTAGTCAGTGCACCTACCGAGATGTAATCAACGCCTGTTTCAGCGAACTCAGCAATGGTATCTAGAGTTACGTTACCAGAGTTTTCTAGCGCAGCACGTCCAGCGTTGATTTTCACAGCTTCACGCATCATGTCTGTGGTGAAGTTGTCTAGCATGATGATGTCTGCGCCAGCGTTGATCGCTTGCTCTAGCTCTTCTAGACTCTCTGTTTCTACTTCTACTGGTTTACCTGGGTTCAGCTCTTTTGCAGTAGAGATAGCCTTCTCAATGCCACCACAAGCGATGATGTGGTTTTCTTTGATTAGGTAAGCATCGAACACACCAATACGGTGGTTGAAACCGCCACCACAAGCAACCGCGTATTTCAGTGCGCTGCGTAGGCCAGGAATCGTTTTACGAGTATCTAACAAGCGGCACTCTGTGTGTTTGATTTTGTCTACATAAATAGCCGTAGTAGTCGCACAACCAGATAGCGTTTGAATGAAGTTCATTGCGTTACGCTCACCCGTTAATAGCGCGCGTGCTGGGCCCGTTAGCGTGCAAAGCGTTTGGTTTGGTTCAACCTTGTCGCCATCTTCTACGTTCCACTCGATAGTCACTTCACCGCCCAGTTGCTTAAACACTTCATCAGCCCAAGCTTTACCACAGAACACGCCGTGCTCACGGGTAATGATGGTTGCACTGTTGATTGCGTTTTCAGGGATTAGACTTGCCGTAATATCAGCCGCTGGATCTAACGTACCACCTAGATCTTCTTTGATGGTCTCAGCGACTGCACGAATGATCTCTAGAGGCAGTTGCTCTTTTAAGTAGTCAAGGCGTTGGTGGCTGTTATGTGTGTTTTTCATCGCAAATCTAATCTTGAAAGGGAGTGGGAATGGAATGATACTCTTGCTTAACTTCAAATTAAAGAGGCTAGCGCGACTGCTCTATGGGCAAGGTCACATCTTATTGTGCTAGCAGAAAAGAAAGTGAGACCAAGATGACGATCAGCTCCAACGGATGGTATGACAACGCTCGGCATGTTCCTTCCCCGTATTTTGATGCTCGACCGAGTGCCGACGATATCTCTCTGCTGGTGGTTCACAACATTAGCTTGCCTCCGGGTCAATTTGGTGGGCCTTACATCGAACAGTTTTTTACGGGCAGGCTAGATCCTTCGGAACACCCGTTTTTTCAGGTGATTCACCAAATGGGCGTATCGGCGCACTGTTTGATTCGTCGCGATGGGGAAGTGGTGCAGTTCGTTTCTTTCTTAGACCGAGCTTGGCATGCTGGCCAGTCGAGTTTTGCAGGGCGTGAAAGGTGTAATGACTATTCGATTGGTATTGAACTGGAAGGCAGCGACTTTGTGGCTTACACCGAGCAGCAGTATCAAGCGCTTGCCCGATTAACAGAAACGATCGTATCGACTTTCCCTCAAATCACCTGCGAACGTATCACTGGCCATCAATACATAGCGCCTCTGCGTAAAACTGACCCTGGCTTGGTCTTTGATTGGCAGAAGTTTAAAAAAAATCTCAAAGCTTAAGCCTCAGTTTTTGACGATGGGCTTACCGCTGGTGGGTGTTGAATAGTCAACGCCTAGCATAATGACTTGTGAATTTTTGTTGTTGCGATGTAAAGAAAGTGGTGGAGAGAAGTGCATCAATAAATTGAGAGTGTGACGAACTTATCAAACACTCATTTATTAAAACTTATGAACAGAATTTCCACCCTAAATGTGCGCTTGGTTCGGTTTTTAAACAAGTGACGCTAATCTTTCTGAAACAATTCATTTTTATCCTGAAACTTTCTAGCACGAACACTCCCCAAAAGTATTACCCCTGTAAATGGTAAGACCAATTTGGTTGCTGTTTTAAATTTCATTTGTTAAATCATGGTTAATTCACGCTGTATTCTATGATGCAGGTCAATTTTAGGCTGGACAGTGGCGTTTTAATTATGTTAATTTCTGCCCAACTTAAAATTGGTATTACCAATTGTCAGCGAAGAAAAAGAAGAACAACAAACTATGGCTTATCAAAGGATTCGTCAGCCAAAACTCTCCGATGTTATCGAACAAGAGTTAGAAAGGTTGATAGTGGAAGGAACACTGGCTCCAGGGCAGCAGTTGCCGCCTGAGCGCGAACTGGCGAAACAGTTCGATGTGTCTCGTCCTTCAATCCGAGAAGCGATACAACGTTTAGAAGCAAAACGCTTGCTTACTCGCCGTCAAGGTGGAGGTACGTTTGTTAGCGAAAATATCTGGAAAAGCTTTTCAGATCCTTTGCTTAATTTGTTGTCGTCCCATTCTGAAACCCAACTAGACTTGTTGGAATCGCGTCATGCGATGGAAGGGATTTCGGCTTACTTCGCGGCATTGCGTGGCACTGATGAAGACTTTGCTCGAATTCAAGCATGCCAAGAAAAAATTCGCGGTGCGCAAGATAAGGGTGATATTGAAGCCGAATCTGCAGCGGTGATGGCTTTTCTTATTGCTTTAACAGAGGCAGCGCACAATGTGGTGTTATTGCACATTGTTCGTAGTTTGGCTCCGTTACTCGAACAAAACGTCTTAGAAAATTTAAAGCTGTTGCATCGTCGTAAAGACGTTGTGGAGAAAGTGAGTATACATCGAGCTAACATTGTGGATGCGATCGTTTCAGGACAGCCAGAACAGGCACGTGAAATGTCACACTCTCATTTAGCTTACATCGAAGAAACATTGATGGATTTGACCAAAGAAGAGTCGCGCCGCGAACGTTCTTTACGTCGAATTCAACAGGGTAAATAGCCGTAATACTTCGGCTATTTACGTGTTTAGTAGAATCCAACTAACAAAAAGGATAGATCGCCATGTCTGACATGAAGCATGACGTTGATGCTCTGGAAACTCAAGATTGGTTAGAAGCTCTTGAGTCAGTAGTACGTGAAGAAGGTGTAGAACGTGCACAGTTTTTACTAGAACAAGTTCTAGATAAAGCGCGTTTAGATGGTGTTGATATGGCTACAGGCATCAACACAAACTACATCAACACAATTCCAGCAGCACAAGAGCCAGCTTACCCTGGTGACGTAACTCTTGAGCGTCGTATTCGTTCGATTATTCGCTGGAACGCAATCATGATCGTATTGCGTGCTTCTAAGAAAGACCTAGACCTTGGTGGTCACATGGCTTCTTACCAGTCAGCAGCAGCGTTCTACGAAGTATGTTTCAACCACTTCTTCCGTGCTCCAAACGAGACAGACGGTGGCGATCTAGTTTACTACCAAGGTCACATCTCTCCTGGTATCTACTCTCGTGCATTCGTTGAAGGTCGTCTAACTGAAGAACAGCTAGATAACTTCCGTCAAGAAGTTGATGGTAAAGGTATCCCTTCTTACCCGCACCCGAAACTGATGCCTGAGTTCTGGCAGTTCCCGACAGTATCTATGGGTCTTGGCCCTATCTCTGCTATCTACCAAGCGCGCTTCCTTAAGTACCTTGACGGCCGTGGTCTGAAAGAAACTTCAGCGCAACGCGTATACGCGTTCCTAGGTGACGGTGAGATGGATGAGCCAGAATCACGTGGTGCTATCTCTTTCGCTGCGCGTGAGAAGCTAGACAACCTATGTTTCCTAATCAACTGTAACCTACAGCGTCTAGACGGCCCTGTAATGGGTAACGGTAGCATCATCCAAGAACTTGAAGGCCTATTCAAAGGCGCAGGTTGGAACGTTGTTAAAGTTATCTGGGGTAGCAACTGGGATTCTCTACTAGCTAAAGACACTACTGGTAAGCTTCTTCAACTAATGAACGAAACTATCGATGGTGACTACCAAACATTTAAATCTAAAGATGGCGCATACGTACGTGAGCACTTCTTTGGTAAGTACCCAGAAACAGCTGCACTAGTTGCAGACATGACTGATGACGAAATCTTCGCTCTTAAGCGTGGTGGTCACGATTCTTCTAAACTGTTTGCTGCATTCAACAATGCTAAAGAGACAAACGGTAAGCCAACTGTAATCCTAGCTAAGACTGTTAAAGGTTACGGCATGGGGGATGCAGCTGAAGGTAAGAACATTGCACACGGTGTTAAGAAAATGGACATGACTCATGTTCAACACCTTCGTGATCGCCTAGGCCTAGAAGACATCCTTTCAGATGAGAAGATCGCTGAACTTCCTTACCTGAAACTGGAAGAAGGTACGCCTGAGTACGAATACATGCACGCTCGTCGTAACGCTCTACACGGTTACACACCTGCACGTCTTCCTAAGTTTACTCAAGAGTTCAAGGTTCCTGAGCTAGACGCATTCGCACCTCTACTAGGTGAACAGAAGCGTGATATCTCTACAACTATGGCTTATGTACGTACGCTAAACATCCTTCTTAAAGATAAGAACATTGGTAAGAACATCGTTCCTATCATCTGTGATGAAGCTCGTACATTCGGTATGGAAGGTCTATTCCGTCAGGTTGGTATCTACAACCCACACGGTCAAGAATACACACCTGAAGATAAAGGCATCGTTTCTTACTACAAAGAAGCAACGTCTGGTCAAGTTCTTCAAGAAGGTATCAACGAACTAGGTTCTATGGCTTCATGGGTTGCTGCTGCAACTTCATACAGCACAAACGATCTACCGATGATCCCGTTCTACATCTACTACTCAATGTTCGGTTTCCAACGTATTGGTGACATGGCATGGTTAGCAGGCGACCAACAAGCTCGTGGCTTCCTACTAGGTGCTACTGCAGGTCGTACAACACTGAACGGTGAAGGTCTACAACACGAAGATGGTCACTCGCACATCCAAGCGAACACTATCCCGAACTGTATCTCTTACGACCCAACGTTTGCTTACGAGCTAGCGGTAATCATGCAAGACGGTATCCGTCGCATGTACGGTCCTGAGCAAGAGAACGTTTACTACTACCTAACAGTAATGAACGAGAACTACGCAATGCCGGCAATGCCAGAAGGCGCTGAAGAAGGCATCCGTAAAGGTATCTACAAGCTTGAATCTCACGCTGGTGCTAAGGGCAAAGTTCAACTAATGAGCTCTGGTACTATCATGAACGAAGCGCGTAAAGCGGCTGAAATTCTAAGCGAAGAGTACGGCGTAGCATCTGACGTATTCTCTGTAACGTCGTTCAACGAACTAACTCGTGACGGCCAAGCGGTAGAGCGTGACAACATGCTTCACCCAGAAGCTGAAGAGAAAGTACCGTACATCACGACTGTTCTTGGTAAAGAACCTGCAATCGCAGTGACTGACTATATGAAGAACTACGCTGAGCAAGTACGTGCGTACATGCCAACTGAGTCTTACAAAGTACTTGGTACAGATGGTTTCGGCCGTTCTGACAGCCGTGCAAACCTACGTCGTCACTTCGAAGTTAACGCTGGCTACATCGTAGTTGCAGCTCTAACTGAACTGGCTAAACGTGGTGACATCGAGAAATCTGTAGTTGTTGAAGCAATTGCTAAATTCGATATCGACACTGAAAAAACTAACCCGCAATACGCATAAGACTGGCATTAAGGTAGGTAAATACAATGACAATCGAAATTAATGTACCAGACATCGGTGCTGACGAGGTTGAAGTAACTGAGATTCTTGTAAACGTTGGCGACAAGGTTGAAGAAGAGCAGTCACTGATCACTGTTGAAGGCGACAAAGCTTCAATGGAAGTTCCTGCGTCTCAAGCGGGTATCGTTAAAGAAATCAAAGTAGCAGAAGGCGATTCTGTTTCTACTGGTTCTCTTATCATGATCTTCGAAGCGGAAGGTGCTGCAGCAGCACCGGCTGCGCCAGCAGTTGAAGCGGCGGCACCAGTTGCAGCTGCTCCTGCAGCGGCAGCTGAGCTTAAAGAAGTTCACGTACCAGATATCGGCGGTGATGAAGTTGAAGTAACTGAAATCATGGTTGCTATCGGTGACGCAGTAGAAGAAGAGCAATCTCTTCTTACTGTTGAGGGTGACAAGGCTTCAATGGAAGTTCCTGCACCATTCGCTGGTATCGTTAAAGAAATCAAGATCGCTTCTGGTGATTCAGTATCGACTGGTTCTCTAGTGATGGTATTTGAAGTAGCGGGCTCTGGCGCTCCAGTTGCAGCAGCTCCTGCTCCAGCTGCGGCACCAGTTGCAGCGGCTCCAGCAGCATCAGCTGAAAAAGAAGTAAACGTTCCTGATATCGGTGGTGACGAAGTAGAAGTTACTGAAATCATGGTAGCGGTTGGCGATACAGTAGAAGAAGAGCAATCTCTAATTACTGTTGAAGGCGACAAAGCTTCAATGGAAGTTCCTGCACCATTCGCTGGTACAGTAAAAGAGATCAAGATTGCAGCTGGCGACAAAGTGTCAACTGGCTCTCTAATCATGACGTTCGTAGTTGAAGGCGCAGCGCCTGCTCCTGTTGCAGCTCCTGCACAAGCAGCAGCTCCAGCGGCGGCACCTGCACCTAAAGCAGAAGCTCCTGCAGCGGCTCCAGCAGCAGCTGGTGACTTCCAAGAGAACGGTGACTACGCGCACGCTTCTCCAGTAGTTCGTCGTCTAGCTCGTGAATTTGGCGTTAATCTTTCTAAGGTTAAAGGTACTGGTCGTAAGAGCCGTATCCTTAAAGAAGACGTTCAGTCTTACGTTAAAGATGCACTTAAGCGTCTAGAGTCTGGTGCAGCGGCATCTGGCAAAGGCGGCGACGGTTCTGCTCTTGGTCTACTACCATGGCCAAAAGTTGACTTCAGCAAGTTCGGCGAAACTGAAGTTCAGAAGCTTTCTAAGATTAAGAAGATCTCTGGCGCTAACCTGCACCGTAACTGGGTAATGATCCCTCACGTTACACAGTGGGACAACGCAGACATCACTGAGCTAGAAGCATTCCGTAAAGAACAGAACGCAATCGAAGCGAAGAAAGACACTGGCATGAAGATCACTCCACTTGTGTTCATCATGAAAGCTGTTGCTAAAGCGCTAGAAGCATTCCCAGCGTTTAACTCTTCTCTTTCTGAAGATGGCGAAAGCATCATTCTTAAGAAGTACGTAAACGTGGGTATCGCTGTTGATACACCAAACGGTCTAGTTGTTCCTGTCTTCAAAGACGTGAACAAGAAAGGCATTTACGAGCTATCTGAAGAGCTAATGGCTGTTTCTAAGAAAGCACGTTCTGGTAAGCTAACAGCGGCAGACATGCAAGGCGGTTGTTTCACAATCTCTAGCCTTGGTGGTATTGGCGGTACTGCATTTACTCCAATCGTAAATGCTCCAGAAGTAGGTATCCTAGGTGTATCTAAGTCTGAAATTAAGCCAGTTTGGAATGGTAAAGAGTTCCAACCACGTCTACAGCTTCCACTGTCTCTATCATACGACCACCGTGTGATCGATGGTGCTGAAGGTGCACGCTTCATTACTTTCCTAAACAGCGCACTATCTGACATTCGTCGTCTAGTACTGTAATTGAGAAAGTAATTATTAAGGTGACTTTCGGGTCACCTTAATTCTTTATATAAAGACTATTTTTAGAGAACAGTTTCCTGCATTTCTCATAATCTGATGGGGAATTGTTGTCTAGCTCACAGGCTAACTTAAAGCTACTTTCACACTGTTAACATCTCTGTAAAATGTTTCCTGTTTGAAAGCCCAATAATTTTAAGAACATCTACTCAGCCTGTTAGGGATAATGACTACAAGAGGTCACAATGAGCAAAGAAATTAAAGCCCAAGTTGTTGTACTTGGTTCAGGTCCTGCTGGTTACTCAGCGGCATTCCGTTGTGCGGATTTAGGTCTAGAAACAGTACTAGTTGAACGTTACAGCACTCTTGGTGGTGTATGTCTAAACGTTGGTTGTATTCCATCAAAAGCACTTCTTCATGTTTCTAAAGTAATCGAAGAAGCTAAAGCGATGGCAGAGCACGGCGTTGTATTCGGCGAGCCACAAACGGACATCAACAAGATCCGTATCTGGAAAGAAAAAGTAGTTGATCAACTAACTGGCGGTCTTGGCGGTATGGCTAAGATGCGTAACGTTACTGTTGTTAACGGTTTCGGTAAGTTCACTGGTCCTAACAGCATTCTTGTTGAAGGCGAAGGCGAAGCAACTACGGTTAACTTCGACAACGCAATCATTGCTGCGGGTTCTCGCCCAATCAAACTTCCTTTCATCCCACATGAAGACCCACGTATTTGGGATTCTACGGATGCACTAGAACTAAACGAAGTACCTGAAAAACTGCTTATCATGGGCGGCGGTATCATCGGTCTTGAGATGGGTACGGTATACCACTCTCTAGGTTCTAAAGTTGAAGTTGTAGAGATGTTCGATCAAGTTATCCCTGCTGCGGATAAAGACATCGTTAAAGTCTTCACTAAGCGCATTAAGAACAAGTTCAAGCTAATGCTTGAAACTAAAGTGACTGCTGTTGAAGCGAAAGAAGACGGTATCTACGTTTCAATGGAAGGCAAAAAAGCACCAGCTGAAGCTGAGCGCTACGATGCTGTTCTTGTTGCTATCGGTCGTGTTCCAAACGGTGCACTTATCGACGCTGAAAAAGCGGGTATCGAAGTTGATGAGCGTGGCTTCATCAATGTTGATAAGCAAATGCGTACGAACGTTCCTCACATCCACGCGATCGGTGACGTTGTTGGTCAACCAATGCTTGCTCACAAAGGTGTGCATGAAGGTCACGTAGCTGCTGAAGTTATCTCTGGTAAGAAGCACTACTTCGATCCTAAAGTAATCCCATCAATTGCGTACACTGAGCCAGAAGTTGCTTGGGTAGGTAAGACTGAGAAAGAAGCGAAAGCTGAAGGCATCAACTACGAAGTTGCTACTTTCCCTTGGGCTGCTTCTGGTCGTGCAATCGCTTCTGACTGTGCAGACGGCGTCACTAAGATGATCTTCGATAAAGATACTCATCGCGTAATCGGTGGTGCTGTTGTTGGTACTAACGGTGGTGAACTTCTTGGCGAAATCGGCCTAGCAATCGAAATGGGTTGTGATGCAGAAGATATCGCTCTTACTATCCACGCTCACCCAACTCTACACGAGTCTGTTGGTCTAGCTGCGGAAGTATTCGAAGGTTCAATCACTGACCTTCCAAACAAGAAAGCAGTGAAAAAGAAGAAGTAATTCTTTCTTAGCCACTCGCTAATGTTTTTAAAAGCCGCTGATTCGTCAGCGGTTTTTTTATGTCTGAAGAAAAGAGCAGTAACGTTTCACTCCGAGATGCGAGTACGCTGCGCTTCGGGATGCGAAGAGACATTCCATTCTACAAAAAAAGGTTGACCCATTAGGTCAACCCTTAAATTATTTACTCGAATCTCGAATCTCGAA
>NZ_JBFRRH010000035.1:34580-142017 GCF_041472995.1 Vibrio sp. 10N.261.46.A3
AATCTCGAATCTCGAATCTACTTATAAATGCACAGCATGTTCAAGTAGCTATCCGTTAAGCTTGAAAGCTCTTCTGGTGTTTCTACACGTTTCGCTTGGATGAATAGCGAGTAGCAAATGCCGTGGAATAGGTTCGCTAGGTGTTTAGGGTCGTGATCGTCACAAACTTCGCCACGTTCAATCGCTTTGCTAAACATGTTTTGTACTAACATTTGGTTAGTGCGGTTAGTTGTTACGAATAGCGGCCATACTTCATCACGAGTCGAAGCGCTCCATTCGAACCATACATTTAACCAATGGCTATCTTGAGCCACTAACGTCACCATTTCAGTCGCAATATTATGTAGGTTTTGTTTTGCGTGAATATCCAGGTCGATATTGTCTGAAAGGAAGTTAGAGAATTGGCGTACAACGTGATTTAGTACTTCATCAACCAGATCTTCACGGGTAGGGAAGTAATTAAATACAGTTGCGACAGACACCTGAGCGATGTCTGCAATATCAGCGTGTCCACCACGACCGATACCGCGGCGAGAGAATACCTCAAGAGCGATTTCCATCAATTGAAGTTTTCTTTTTAAAGGTGAAAGCCTAGTTCTAGGTCTCTTAGATATTGAGTCCATTTTATTTTCCTTGCCAACGAAATTTTTATATTAATGATTTTATTATTATTTAAGCCAAGATGAGTGTAATGGTGCATATGCGAATGGTCAATCCTTTCAGCTTGTTTTATAGACAGTTACATCAAACTTGATACATAAAGCGTGATCAGCATTGATGTGAAAGGAGACGAGTATTGGATAAGGCACCAGCGCACATTTCGTGGAGAATCTGACAGTAAATTCGAATCATAAGGTGGTGTGGGTATTTGAGCAGTGCTAGACTTACGCACAAAATTGAGCGACACAACTGACGAAACTGTCAACATTCGTCGCAATCACCAAATAGAATGAGAGCAGTATGAAGCATACAGTTGAAGTCATGATCTCTGAGCAAGAAGTTCAGGATCGAGTGAACGAACTAGGCAAACAGATCACGGAACACTACAACGGTAGTGAAGATCTAGTTTTAGTTGGCTTATTGCGTGGATCTTTTGTCTTTATGGCAGATCTTGCTCGTGCTATCGATTTAACTCACCAAGTTGATTTCATGACCGCGTCTAGCTACGGCAACGGCATGGAAAGCTCACGTGATGTTCGTATTTTGAAAGACCTTGATGATGATATCCAAGGTAAAGACGTTCTACTTGTAGAAGATATTATCGATACAGGTAACACGCTGACTAAAGTAAAAGAGATTCTGAGCCTACGTGGTCCTAAGTCTATCGAAATTTGTACGCTACTAGACAAGCCTTCTCGCCGTGAAGTGACTGTAGATACAAAATGGATTGGTTTTGAAATCCCAGACGAGTTTGTTGTTGGTGTTGGTATCGACTACGCACAAAAATATCGTCACCTACCGTACATCGGTAAGGTAGTACCTCAAGAGTAATCATTACGCTTGTGGTGTAGAAGTCATTAAAAAGCCCGCTTGATGCGGGCTTTTTGTATTTATTCCGGAAGGAGTTAGCTTTGTTGACTAAGAAGAGGTGTCGTTAAGATCTTGTTTAATGCATCTAAATGACTGTTCTCTAGGGTATCGTTACTTGAGCAACGTACGCCAAGGTCCTGCAGCTTGCCATCGCCAATACCATAAACCACACCGTGGATTTCAACGTCTTGGCCACGCTCCCACGCATTCTGCATAATGGTTGAGTTGCCTAGGTTATAAACCTGTTCTGCGACGTTAATTTCGCACAACTTGTCACCCCATTGCTCACGAGGAAGCCCCTCGATTTGCTTACGGTATTTTAGGTAATTGTCACGGATGTGAAGTAACCAGTTGTTGATAAGACCAAGTTTAGGGTTATCAATCGCCGCATTAACACCGCCACAGCCGTAGTGGCCACAGACAATGATGTGTTTAACTTTGAGTACATCGACGGCGTACTGTACCACTGAGAGGCAGTTTAGGTCGGTATGAACCACTTGGTTCGCCACATTTCGGTGAACAAACAGTTCGCCAGAATACAAACCAGTGAGACGCTCGGCCGGAACACGGCTATCTGAGCAGCCAATCCATAGAAAACCAGGGCTTTGACCCTCTTCAAGCGTTGTAAAATACTCAGGTCGTTGAGATCGAATTTCTTCTGACCATTTAGAGTTGTTTTCAAAAAGCTGTTTAATCTCTGGCATTTTGCGTCTTACATCCCTTAATTAAGAATCTCAACTATACACAATGTTACAAATTCAATCTCGTAAAAACTGTGTCAAATAGTACTCATCTGACGTGTACTCGTCGTTAAAATCATTAACTTAGCGTAGAAGCTATGATCTGGTTATAAGACATTAATAATGTGATTGAATTAACACTTTCTGAACACTTGATACATTTGTTAAAGTGATAAGGTTTGTCATTTCATCATCAGGAAGGTGTGTTTTGTTTGGAAGTCGTTTTACGGATATCAATCTCAAAGGGGACATGTTTGGTGGTGTTACTACAGCCATCATTTCATTACCTTTAGCATTGGCATTTGGTGTTGCTTCTGGTGCGGGCGCGGAAGCTGGCCTTTGGGGCGCCATCATGGTTGGCCTATTTGCTGCATTGTTTGGTGGCTCGAGCAGCCTGATCTCTGAACCGACCGGCCCGATGACGGTGATCATGACAGCCGTAATGACCAGTATGGTCGCGAAATACCCTGAAACTGGCATGGCAATGACCTTCACAGTCGTGATGATGGCAGGTGCATTTCAGATATTGCTTGGCACGTTAAAGCTCGGGAAATACGTGACTTTGATGCCATATAGCGTGATCTCCGGATTTATGTCGGGTATCGGCGTTATTCTAATTATTCTTCAGTTGTCTCCTTTATTAGGACATGCCGCACCTTCTGGTGGGGTGATGGGCACGCTCTCTGCACTTCCTGATACGCTAGCAAACTTAAAAGTGAGTGAACTGTTTTTGGGTGCTTTGACGCTCGGTATTCTTTTTGGCTTCCCCGCTAAGTATCGTAAGTATGTACCTGCTCAACTGGTCGCTTTGGTTGCTGTGACACTCTTGTCCGTCATTATTTTTGATACCGACTCTATTCGCCGTATTGGTGAAATCCCAGCGGGTTTACCCTCTCTCGTTATTCCTACGATCAGCGCTGAACAGTTCACTACTATGGTTATCGATGCCTTGGTGCTTGGTACATTAGGTTGTATTGATACGCTTTTGACCGCGGTTATCGGAGATTCATTGACTCGTAAAGAGCATGACTCAGACAAAGAGCTTCGTGGCCAAGGCATTGCCAATATGATCTCTGGCCTGTTTGGTGCGCTACCTGGCGCGGGTGCTACGATGGGTACCGTGACCAATATTCAAGTGGGAGCGCGTTCTCCGCTTTCCGGTGTTATTCGAGCTTTAGTACTTGCGCTCGTGGTATTGGTTGCAGGTGGCTTAACAGAACCGATTCCTATGGCAGTGCTGGCTGGTATCGCGATGTATGTTGGTTTCAATATCCTAGATTGGAGTTTTATCCAGCGCGCGCACAAGGTCAGTTATGCCGGCATGGGCGTGATGTACGGCGTGATGCTACTGACTGTGTTTGTCGACTTGATTATTGCCGTTGGACTGGGCGTGTTTATCTCGAACATTCTGATTATTGAAAGATTGAGTCGAGAGCAAGCCAGACAAGTTAAGGCGATCAGTGATGGTGATGATGAAGATGACATCCCATTGACCGATAGCGAACGTCAGTTACTCGATAGTGCCAATGGTAAGGTGCTCTTCTTCTATCTTTCAGGGCCGATGATATTCAGCGTTTCAAAGGCAATTTCACGCCAGCACTCAAGTATCTCTGACTATGAAGCGATGATTCTAGACCTGACCGATGTCCCTATGATTGATGTCACTGTTGGTCTTGCGCTAGAGAATGCGATTAAAGATGCATTGGATGCGCAGTGTGAGGTGTACCTGCTGTGTCCTAATGAGAATACTCGTCAGCAACTAGAGAAGTTCCACGTGATTGACCTAGTGCCGGAATCCAATACTTATCGATTCAGATATGAAGCCCTGACGGCAGCAACAAGCTATGTCGATAGAGATGAACATTAATTTGAGTCAGTTTAATTTTCAGTAATAATCGGATATGAATGAGCTGATATGAATAAGCTATAGACGCTCACTTCAAGACTGATCATTAATGCCGTTAAGTGAATCACTTAGCGGCATTTTTATATTTATTGCACGTTGATTTGGCCTCCACGTATCCAAGACGCTTATTTGTTTTCGAAAGAAACTCTCACACGATATTTGTATTAATCGTCAATCAACGATAAACTTATTTGCAAAATGGCCGAGTAAACAAGTTTGGGTTAGTTTTCTGCTAGCTCGTTTTAAGCATTACTCTCTTCCTCAAGCTCGGTCGTCTACATCTTATCTATAGCAAATGGCAGTCTATCTCTATGTATGCATTAGAAATTGAGCAATTAAGAAAAACTTATGCTGGGGGCTTCGAGGCTCTGAAGGGCGTTAGTTTACAAGTAGAAAAAGGCGACTTTTACGCACTACTTGGTCCCAATGGTGCGGGTAAATCAACCACCATTGGTGTTATCTCTTCATTGGTAAATAAAACGTCAGGCAAGGTTAAAGTGTTCGGCTACGACATTGATACCGATCTGGAATTGGCGAAGCAGAACTTAGGCCTTGTGCCTCAAGAGTTTAACTTTAACCCGTTTGAGACCGTTGAACAGATCGTGCTGCAACAAGCGGGTTATTACGGCGTGCCAAAAGCCTTAGCGAAAGAGCGAGCGAAAAAGTACCTATCTCAACTCGATCTGTGGGAAAAGCGTGGCGAACGTGCGCGTAACTTGTCTGGTGGTATGAAGCGTCGTTTGATGATCGCGCGTGCATTGATGCATGAACCTCATTTGTTGATCCTTGATGAACCGACAGCAGGCGTTGATATTGAACTACGTCGTTCAATGTGGGAATTCCTAAAAGAGATCAATGAGAAGCAGGGCATTACCATTATCTTGACCACGCACTACCTAGAAGAAGCAGAAATGCTGTGTCGCAACATTGGTATCATCAATCGCGGTGAGCTGATTGAGAACACAACAATGAAAGCGCTGTTGGGTAAATTGAGTGCTGAGACCTTTATTCTGGATCTGGAAGAGGGCACGACCGAACCTAAGCTTGAAGGCGTGAATAGCCAAGTGATGGTCAATGGTTCGCTAGAAATCGAAATCGACAAGAACCTAGGTTTGAATACCATCTTTGCTCAATTGAGCGAGCAACAGGTTAAAGTCCTCTCTATGCGTAACAAAGCAAACCGTCTAGAAGAGCTATTTGTGAGTATCGTCCGTGAGGGGAGTAAATAATATGTACAGCCTATATTGGACAGCTTTCTGCAGTTTGTTGACCAAAGAGATCAATCGCTTTACTCGTATCTGGGTGCAAACTCTGGTGCCGCCAGCGATTACCATGACGCTTTACTTCATCATCTTCGGTAACCTGATTGGTGCGCGTATTGGTGAAATGAACGGCTTTAGCTACATGGAATACATTGTTCCCGGCCTGATCATGATGTCGGTGATCACCAACTCATACTCCAACGTTGCTTCATCGTTCTTTAGTGCCAAGTTCCAGAAGAATATTGAAGAGCTGCTTGTAGCACCTGTTCCTAACTACGTGATTATCGCCGGCTTCGTAATGGGCGGCGTGGTTCGTGGCTTGTTAGTGGGCACCATAGTAACGTTCGTGTCGTTGTTCTTTGTCGACTTACAAGTTGACCATTGGGGCGTGATCATTGCGACGGTATTTTTAACATCAGTTGTGTTCGCTTTGGGTGGCTTGATTAACGCGGTATTCGCACGCACGTTTGATGATATCTCTATTATCCCAACCTTTATCTTAACACCGCTGACTTACCTGGGTGGTGTGTTCTACTCAATTAGCCTGTTGCCTGAGTTCTGGCAAGGTGTATCGAAGTTGAACCCTATCGTGTACATGGTTAACGCGTTCAGATATGGCTTCTTGGGAGTGTCTGATGTGGGTATCGTGACGTCATTTGGCGTACTAGGCGTGTTTATCGTGCTGTTGTATGGCATTGCACACTACTTAGTAACAAAGGGTATTGGCTTACGTAGCTAACTTTTAGTTATCCAGGGTCTATTAATTATCCTGAATGACAGGCAAAGAAAAAGGTCGATATTACATCGACCTTTTTTGTATCTTTCGTTTGTGCTTTGCGTTAGAAGCTGGTTTACGTAAAGAGAAGAAAGCGGATTACTCAGCCGTTTCTTCTTTCACTTCTTCTTTGGTTTCCGTTACCAAATCGAGAACTTGGTTATCGATAAGACGGGTCTTACCTAGGAAAGCCGACATTAGAATCACTGCTTGAGTTGATTCTGAAGTGATTGCTTGCAGTGTTTTCGCATCGCAGATGAAGATCTCATCAGGTTGAAGATCTGCAGCGCGTAGCTGGTCAGTAGCATCTTCAATCACTGATGCGTAATCATCGCGACCACCACGAATAGCGCTGCTGATCCAGCGCATAGTGCGCGCTAGAACGGGAGCTCGTTGGCGCTCGTCAATCGTTAGGTTGCTATTGCGAGAGCTCATTGCCAAACCATCCATTTCACGAACGGTAGCAACGCCGACAACTTCAATGTCTAACGCTAAGTCAGTGGTCATCTGGCGAATAACAGCAAGTTGCTGGAAGTCTTTCTCGCCGAAGCATGCAAAGTCTGGCTGAACGATATTAAACAGTTTAGTGACAATGGTTGAAACACCACGGAAGTGACCTGGGCGAGAGGCACCTTCAAGCATGTGAGATATGCCAGGGACCTCAACAAACGTCTGCTTGTCTAATCCATCTGGGTACATCACCTCTGGCGTTGGTGTAAATACTAGCTCAACACCTTCGCCTGTTAGTTTGCTTAAATCTGCTTCTAACGTGCGAGGGTAGTTGTTTAGGTCGTCGGCACGGTCAAACTGCATTGGGTTTACAAAGATGCTTACCACAACGATGTCGGCCAGTTCACGAGCTTTCTTTACCAGAGTCAGGTGGCCTTCATGCAGGTTTCCCATTGTCGGTACAAAAGCAACCGTACGTCCATCACGCTTAAACTGTTTAATCTGCTCACGAAGAGCCGCTATTTCAGCAAAAGTTTGCATACTTACTCCTAAGCGATTGTATGAGCTTCATCAGGGAAGCGCGCGCTCTCTACTTCTTCTTTGTATAGAGCTACTGCCTTACGCATATCACCTGTTTCTGCTAGGAAGTTCTTAGAGAACTTCGGCATGTAGTTCGCAGAAATACCGAACATGTCATGCATAACCAAGATCTGACCATCGGTAACATTACCTGCGCCGATACCGATAACCGGTACGTCACAAGCTTCTGTAATTCGTTTTGCCAATGAAGCTGGCACGCATTCAAGTAGAACGATTTGAGCGCCTGCGTTTTGCAGTGCTAATGCGTCAGCAACCATTTTGTCGGCTTGCTCGTCGTCACGACCTTGAATCTTGTAACCACCAAAAATGTTCACAGACTGAGGCGTTAAGCCTAAGTGTGCACATACTGGTACTGCACGTTCTGTTAGCATCTTCACAGTATCAACCAACCAGCTTCCGCCTTCGATTTTTACCATGTTCGCACCAGCACGCATCAAAGTCGCTGAGCTCTCACAAGCTTGCTCAGGCGTTGCGTAGCTCATGAAAGGCAAGTCAGCCATAAGAAGACAATTTGGGCTACCAGCACGCACTGAGCGAGTATGGTAAGCAATGTCTTCAACGGTTACTGGTAATGTATCGTTATGGCCTTGTAAAACCATACCCAGTGAATCACCGACAAGCAGAACTGGCATTTCTTGGCTTTCGAATAATTGAGCAAAGCTCGCATCATAAGCTGTCGAAGTCGCGAATTTACGGCCTTCACGTTTGCATTTGATCAGGTCGTTAATGGTTACTTTTTTCATTGGTTTTCCTTAATGCGCTTGGCTATTGTTGCCAAACATTGAGCCCGTTCTTATCTACTATTTTCAGCAGTTCTGTCAGCTCAGTCCCATCAGGGAGTTGTAAACTTGGTGCGATTTCAGCAAGCGGGTAGAGTACAAACTCTCGTTCTTTCATTCCATAATGAGGAACGATTAAGCGCTCTGAATCGATCACCTCATTGCCGTATAGCACAATGTCGAGATCCAAGGTTCTTGGTCCCCAACGTTCGTCTTTACGGACGCGCCCTTGCTCTAGTTCGATCTTTTGAGTGCAATCAAGCAGTTCAATTGGCGTTAATTCGGTTTGGATAGCGACTACCGCGTTGATGTAGTCTGGTTGATTTTGCGGTCCCATTGGAGTGCTACTATATAGCTGAGAGGTCGCAATAAACGTTGATCGCGGTAGGCTTTTTAGCGTTTCGATAGCCAAATTTGCTTGGCTAACTGGGTCGGCGAGGTTACTGCCGACCGCAATGTAAGCAGTTATCATTCGGATTGCTTACTCTTTTTGTTTCGGTAAGTCTTACGGCGACGATGGCCTGACTTTGATGGTGCTGCAACGTCGTTAGCCATTGCTTGACGCATGTTGCGACCTGCAGTCTGATAACGCTCCCACCATTTTGCTAACTCTTTGGTTTCGCCACCTTCAATCTCACCACGCATTTCTAGGAAATCGTAGCCTGCACGGAACTTGTTGAGCTCCATTAGACGAACAGCGCGTTTACCGTTACGGCGAGGCAGTCGAAGTTGCAGTTGCCAAACTTCGCGAATGGTTGCGGTGTGACGACGAGGAATAGCAATAGACTTTACTTGCTGATCAAGAATGATGTTACTCGCTTCCATGATCGCATCGTAGTGTGCCATACCCTGTTCAGCGACAAGTTTGTCTGCCAGCTTGTTCATCGGGTACCAAAGCATTGCTGCGAACATGAATGCTGGGTTTACTCGCTTACCATCTTCGATGCGAAGGTCGGTTGAATCGAGAACCAAATCAAGCATCTGCTCTGTGTGAGAGTCGTAATCTTCTGTGAAGTGCTCAGCTACCGCTGGGAACATCTGTTGGAACAGGTTGTACTCGCGCATCAGGTGGTAGGTTTCTAAACCGTGGCCTGATTGCAGTAATTTTAGAGACTCTTCGTAAAGGCGCGCTGCTGGGATGTCTCTTAGAAGGTGAGCTAACTCTTCAATCGGGTCAGCCGTGTCTTCTTCGATGTCGAAATCCAGTTTAGCGGCGAAGCGCATCGCACGTAGCATACGTACTGGGTCTTCGCGGTAACGCGTTTCTGGATCACCAATCAGGCGGATCAGCTTATCTTCTAAATCTTCTACACCACCCGCGTAATCGTGGATGCTGTAGTCTGCAATGTTGTAGTACATCGCGTTGATTGTGAAATCACGACGCTCTGCATCTTCATCAACACTGCCGTACACGTTATCGCGCAGTAGCATGCCTTCTTTCGATTGTGCAGAAACGTTTTTCGATGGTTCTTGGTGGTGACCACGGAAAGTTGCCACTTCAATGATGTCACGACCAAACATGATATGTGCCAAGCGGAAACGGCGACCGATAAGGCGACAGTTTCTGAAGAGGTGTTTGATCTGCTCTGGCGTTGCGTTGGTCGCAATATCAAAATCTTTTGGCTGAGAGCCTAATAAGATATCGCGCACACCACCACCGACTAGAAATGCGTCAAAACCCGCACCATTCAGGCGATATAGCACTTTTAGTGCGTTGTCGCTGATCTGCTTGCGTGAAATATTGTGCTCTTGACGAGTATAAATATTCAGAGCTAATTCGTGGAATCCGCGTTGTTCGCTTGGGGTATTGTCGTTTGTATTCATTAGTTTAGAACAAAGTAGGTATCGCCAACTTTGTTTTTCTCTTAGTCCAAAGTGGTAGTGCAGAGTTTAATTGCGGCTAATAATAGCTTAGCGCGAGCCATTTGAGAACATCGTCTGCTTAACCACAGTGGTTGGTTATGGCATTTTTATGTGTCGTTTTTGCTATTTGCCGTGAGTTTCGAGCTAATTACAATGCTCTTTTTGTAAACTATCAGGTAACTGACTGACGTTCCATTGTTGGCAGCCCCACAATAAAATCTCATCCATTGAAGCCTCACAAAGAGCCGTCGGGATATCAAAACCTAAGAATCGCATCGCGTTGAGTAACGTTGGTTTTGGGTTATCGAGATCTATCGCGGTGGCATGGTTCTGTTTTGACAGTTTATTCCCCAAGCCATCGGTTGCCAATGGTAAGTGCAAGTAGCTTACTGTTTTTTGTTTGAGCGTCTTATACAAACTGATTTGTCGACCGGTTGGTTCTATCAGGTCTGCGCCTCTTACTACTTCTGTTACTCCTTGTTCGATGTCATCAAGGACAACGGCCAAGTTATAGGCAAACAATCCATCTCTGCGTTTAATAATAAAATCTTCTGCAGCTAGTGCTTTAGGGATTTGAATGGTGCCGTGGCGAACATCATCAAAGGACTCTACTGGAAAGTCCATGCACAAGCGCACCGCCTGTTCACCTGAATCGATTAGGCCTACATCTCGACAGTGACCATTGTAAAAGCCGCCCAAAGCTTTTATCTGCTTGCGGGTGCATTGGCAGTAGTAGGCTTGATTGTCAGCAACCCATTGATCGATTTGAGCTTGATACAAGTCATGACGCTGGCTTTGATAGACGACTTCACCATCCCAAAATAGATGGTAAGCCTCAAGCGTCTTAAGAATGAGGTCTGCAGCGCCGGCCATTTCTCTTGGTGGATCTAGGTCTTCCATACGAACTAACCATTTTCCTTGGTTAGATTTCGCTTGAAAGTAGCTACCAAGAGCAGCAACAAGTGAGCCAAAATGAAGAGGACCTGACGGTGATGGTGCAAAGCGCCCGATATAATTCATGAGTGAACAACCTAATCTAAATGGTACCGCAGTAGCCGATTCTTAAGACGTTTAACAAGAGCTTTAATGCCTAGAACCAAGGTTTGATGTATGGAACTAAGGCTTAAAGCTGCTATTTACTATCAAGCGTGTGAAATACTTCGCTTGGATAACAAACAAAAAAGGGAGCCAAGGCTCCCTTTCTTTACATCTGCAAGAATTAACCTTGCATCTGTTTCTCTTTGATCTCTGCAAGTGTTTTACAGTCAATACAAAGATCAGCAGTTGGACGAGCTTCAAGGCGACGAATGCCAATCTCGATACCGCAAGAATCACAGAAGCCGAAATCGTCTTCTTCGATCTTGTCTAATGTCTTCTCAATTTTTTTGATAAGACGACGCTCACGGTCACGGTTACGTAACTCTAGGCTGAATTCTTCTTCTTGAGAAGCACGGTCAACTGGGTCTGGGAAATTCGCTGCTTCGTCCTGCATGTGGTGCACAGTACGATCAACTTCTTCCCTGAGCTGGTTGCGCCAAGCTGCTAAAATTTTTGTAAAATGTTCCGTTTGCTCAGGTGACATGTACTCTTCACCTGGCTTCTCTTGGTACGGTTCAACACCTGCGATGGCTAGGATGCCTAGCGCTTTTTTCTTAGATTCTGGCATACAGCATCTCCTATTTACACCTAGTCAACTGCAAAGCAGCTAATTTTAAGGCGGGTATCTATAGCAGAAAGAACGAATGGTGGCAAATACTCTTATTCAAACTTGCAATCAATGTGATTAGTTCAGCATCTTTGCTTAGCTATTGATAAATTCAACAGCTTGTTTTAGTTGTATTTGAGTACTGCTGAGCTCTGCTTTATAGCAAAGCACTTCAACTCCAGCGTCTTGTGCTTGTTTTAGTAATAACGAATATTTGGCGTCTATATGGTGTGCCGCAGACACTTTTTCAATACCTGAATGTAAAACAGTGAATAAAAGTACGGCTCTATTTCCAGATTCGACCATTTCTGTGAGTTCACGCAGATGTTTTTGGCCTCTGGTTGTGACCGCATCAGGGAAAAAACCTTGCCCTTTTGTTGACGTTTCTTGCTCGTCGAGCAAAGTGACGCTTTTCACTTCGATATAGCAAGGCGGCTTTTCGTTATCTTCAAGCAGAATATCAATGCGACTATTCTCACTGCCATATTTCACTTCGGTTCGTAACGCGTTATAACCTAAGAGTTCAACTATAGTCCCATTTTCAATTGCTTCCACTGCTAGCTGGTTTGCCCGCGCAGTATTTACACAAATACGATGACCTTTGTCTGTTTCTGAGATCTCCCAGCTGTTTGGGTACTTTCTTTTTGCATTATCGGAGGTTGAGTACCACACCGTATTGCCAGGAGTCGCACATCCTGTCATCGCTCCAGTGTTAGCGCAGTGAATAGTACGCTCGCTACCGTCTGGAAGTTGGATGTCAGTGAGGAAACGTTTATAGCGTTTAATAAGAGTCGCTGGCTCTAATGGCGGATTGAAGTGCATATTACTTATTTAGACAGGTAGGTTTTTATGTACAATGTTGCCAACATTACACCACAAGGTTCTCCCATTGCCACAACTGCCCATAGAAGCTGTGATGCCAGATCTGCTCGCTGGCGTAGAAACACACACTCAACTTATTCTAAAGGCCGCTCCCGGTGCGGGTAAGTCAACATTCTTCCCTTTACAGTTAGTTAAGACCAACGCCGTTCAAGGCAAAATCATTATGCTTGAACCGAGGCGTTTGGCGGCAAGGAATATTGCCACTTACTTAGCGAGCCAATTGGGAGAAAAGGTGGGGGAGAGCATTGGCTTTAGAGTCCGTGGTGAATCTAAAACTAGCAGTGCAACTCGCTTGGAAATCGTCACCGAAGGGATCATGACGAGAATGATCCAAACCGACCCTGAATTAACTGGGGTTGATATGGTGATCTTTGATGAATTTCATGAGCGCAGCATTCACGCCGATACCGCATTGGCGTTTAGCTTGGAGATCCAAGAGGCGTTGCGTGACGATCTAAAAGTGGTTGTGATGTCGGCAACCTTAGATCAACAAGCACTGCAAACTTTGCTACCGAATGCCAAATACGTTGAATCACAAGGTCGCACCTTTCCGGTCGATTTCCGTTATCAGCCTCTTAACGCAAATGAATATCTAGCCCCTAAAATGGCCAGCGTGATTCGTTCTCTGATGGAGAAAGAGTCAGGCTCACTTCTGGCCTTTTTGCCGGGCGTTTCTGCGATTAAGCAGGTGGAATCTCAACTAGAGCAACTTGCCAGTGATATCGATGTGTGTCCTCTGTATGGGCAACTCAGCTTTCCTCAACAGCAGAAAGCGATCGCGCCATCAGAGAAAGGGCGTCGAAAGGTGGTGTTAGCGACCAATATTGCTGAGACTTCTTTGACGATTGAAGGCATTCGATTGGTGGTTGATTCCGGGCTTGAACGTGTGGCGAAGTTCGATCTGAAAACCGGTATTACGAAGCTTGAGCAAGTGAAAACCTCGCAATCTTCTGCTGAACAACGAGCAGGCCGTGCGGGACGAATGGAAGAGGGCTTGTGCGTCCGTTTGTACAGCGAAACGCAACTTATTCAGCAACCGGCTGTACCAGAACCTGAAATTCTTCATTCTGATTTGTCTTCGTTGGTGTCTGAATTGACGCAATGGGGAGCTGCGAGTGCCGATGAACTGCAATGGTTAGACGTTCCGCCCAAAGCTTCTATTGGGCAAGCCAAGCAACTCTTACAGACTCTTGAATTATTAGACGAGAATGGTCAATTTACTGCACTAGGAAAACAGGCTCAACGTTTAGGTCTAGAGCCTCGTATTGGCAGCATGTTAGTTAAAGCGCAGCAAGGTAGTCCTGCTCTGTTGAATGTCGCGATTGTTGCTGCTGCTTTGTTGGAAGAGCCGGAACGCAATGTGACGGATATTCAACACTCTTTGCACCGATTTAAGCAAAGAAAACATTCCAAAAATAGCGTTGTGATGCAGCGAGCGAAAAGTCTCGCGAGCAAACTCAATCATCACTTAGATTTGTCACAAGCTGACGAATCATTGCTACCATTAGTGCTTTGTTTTGCCTTCCCAGACCGGATTGCACAAGTGAGAAGCGCGACCAGCAGTGCTTTCCTTCTAGCGAATGGCCATGGCGCTGAGGTTCGTGACGATGACCCATTGGCGAACAATGACTATATCGTAGTGATTGATTTGATGCGCAGCACAGGACGAGCCAGTCAAATTTTCTTAGCCGCCGCGGTTGATATCGCGCAGCTAGAAGCTGAATTTCCAAAGCTGTTTGTGCGTTCCGATTACGCCGATTGGGATGAGAAACGTGGCCGTTTAGTGGCTGAGCAGCGAGTGTCTCTGGGCAAGTTGATTATCAGCACCAAAGCTTTACCTGATCCCGATGCGAATCAGGCGAGCCAAGCGCTGCTCAATTATGTCGCTCGATGCGGGCTGGATCGCTTAAATTGGACAGCTTCGGCTAAGCAGTTGGTTGAGCGTGTACGCTGTGCAGCGCTTTGGATGCCTGAGCATGATTGGCCAGCAATGGACGATGCGAGTTTGATTGAACACCTTGATGAGTGGCTATCTCCGTATTTGAATGGCATTAAGTCGGCAAAAGGGCTGGCTAGTGTTTCGATTGAACAGGCATTGTCGGCTTATCTTGGCTGGCCTTTGAATCAAGAAATAGACCAATGGCTGCCAACGCAGTACCTGATGCCGACCGGCAGTAAGAAGGCCATTCGTTATCAATATCAATCTGAACCCGTGATCTCAGTGCGGATGCAGGAAGTCTTTGGTGAACAAGACTCGCCATTGATCGCACAAGGGCGTAAAAAAGTAGTGCTTGAGCTCCTTTCTCCAGCACAGCGACCACTACAAATTACTCAAGATTTAGCCGGCTTTTGGGCTGGCGCGTACAAAGAAGTACAAAAAGAGATGAAGGGCCGTTACCCAAAACATCCTTGGCCGGATGACCCAGCTAACCATGTAGCAACCACTAAAACCAAACGACAGTTGAATCGATGATGACCAAAATGTTAACGCCAAAAAAGGCACCACCTAAAAAAGCGCCAGCAAAGAAGTCACCAGCGACCAAAGCCAAGCCAAGAAAACCAAGAGCGGCTGCGAAAAAGACCAAACCTAAGGCTAAGAAATCTGGCAAAAGAGGTTGGTTGAAGATCCTATGGGGCATTTCTTGGAAAGCGGGCTTAGCGCTTGCGGCATTGCTGTTGTTCGTCGGTATTTATCTTGATTCTGTGGTCAAACAGCGCTTTGAAGGTCAGCTGTTTGATTTACCAACCGTGGTTTATGCGCGAGTGCTAAATCTGTCTCCGGGAACTCCGGTGAGTTTGGTGCAGGTTAAGAATGAGCTCGATGTACTTAATTATCGTAAGGTGAATGCGCCTCGTCACCCGGGCGAATACTCTTCTTCTTCAACCAAGATTGAAATGATTCGTCGTCCGTTCGAGTTTGTCGATGGACCGGAAGCGGATCGTCATGTGATGCTGCATTTCAATGGTAACGAGTTAACTCGTATTCAGTCGCTAGAGAAGAAAGGCGACATGGGTTATTTGCGTGTTGAACCGAAAATGCTTGGCATGCTTGAGAAAAGTAACGATGAGCAGCGCCTGTTCTTAAAACGTAATCAGTTCCCAGAAGTGATGGTTGATGCCTTATTAGCAACCGAAGACCGAAATTTCTATCAACACGATGGTGTGTCGCCACTGGCCATCGCTCGTGCAATGGTCGTTAACGTCAAAGCTGGGCGAACGGTACAAGGTGGTAGTACGCTGACACAACAGTTGGCAAAAAACCTGTTCTTGTCCAGTGAACGTACATTGTGGCGTAAGGTCCGTGAAGCCTACATTGCACTTATCTTGGACCATCGTTACAGCAAAGATCGAATCCTAGAGGCTTACTTAAACGAGGTTTACCTTGGGCAAAATGGTGGGCAAGCGATTCATGGCTTCGGTTTAGCGTCTCGCTTGTACTTCGGTCAGCCCATTCAAGAGCTGCGTATCGATCAGCTAGCACTGCTTGTTGGTATGGTGAAAGGACCGTCGTATTACAATCCGGTTCGTTATCCTGAGCGTGCCAAGACTCGACGCGATCTGGTTCTTCGCTTATTGATGCAGCAAGACATATTAACTCCACGACAATACGAAGAAGCGGCGAGTCGTGATTTGGATATTCAAGACAACCCACGCATTGCTAGCCGTCAGCCCGCTTACTTCCAACAAGTAAACATTGAGCTTAAGAAGTATGTCGGCGATCGATTTGAGGCGAAAAAAGGGATTCGAGTCTTCACCTCTCTGGATCCAGTCTCCCAAGACAAGTTAGAGAAGTCGATTGCACGTAAGGTGCCTGATTTATCGAAAACCGCAGGTAACAAACTGGAAGCTGCGGCTATTGCCGTGGATAGAAATACCGGTGAAATCCGAGCGATGGTCGGTGGTAAGCGTACTGGCTACGATGGCTTTAACCGTGCCTTGAACGCGAGTCGTCCTATTGGTTCTTTGGTTAAGCCTGCAATCTACTTAACCGCACTAGAGCAACCCCAGAAGTACACGTTGGCGACAACATTGAAGGACACGCCACTGAGCTTGAAAGGCAGTAAAGGCAGCGTGTGGAGCCCGAGAAACTTCGATCGCAAGTTCCGTGGCGATGTGCCCTTGTATGTGGCGCTTTCTAAGTCTTATAACGTACCTACTGTTCGTTTAGGCATGCAATTAGGCATTGATAGTGTCTCGGATACGATTGGAAAACTGGGGGTCGATAAAAATGAAATTCGCCCAGTACCGTCGATGTTTTTGGGTTCGTTCTCACTGACTCCGTTCCAAGTCGCGCAGATGTATCAAACCATTACCAATTCTGGGCGTATCGCACCTTTGTCTGCGCTTCGATCTGTGGTTGATAACGATGGTGAGGTTTTGTATCAGTCGATTCCTCGTGTATCACAAAGCGTCGACCAGCAAGCCGCTTGGTTAACAACCTATGCAATGAAACGTGGCGTATCGGAAGGTACGGGTCGTTTCCTACAAGGCCAGTTTGCATGGGCAGGATTAGCTGGCAAGACCGGTACCAGTAATGACAGCCGAGACAGTTGGTTCGTGGGCGTTGATGGCCGTGAAGTGACGACCATCTGGTTAGGGCGTGATGACAACAAGCCGACTAAGCTTACTGGTTCGAGTGGTGCGTTACGTGTTTATGCCGATTATCTGAAACAGAGAACTCCCGAGCAGTTATTGCTGCCTTGGCCGACAGGCATTATCACAGCCAGCTTTACTCGAACTTCTGAAGGGGCTTTAGAGTTTGATTGTGATGGCGCAGTCAAACTGCCAGTTTGGGATGAGGATGGAAACATTAAAAAGGGCTGTGAAAGTCAACCAAAACAGTGGCTAAAGAAGCTTTTTCAGTGGTAAAGTCGTAACAGGAAAGAATGACAAGGACAGTTAAAATAATGATTTCTCGTTGGTTAGTGAGTGGCTTAGGCATTGTCGGTACTGTGATCAGTTTTCAGCTGTTTGCATCCACTGCGACACAGGTTGATCAATCTCAGCAGGCTGAGCAAGCTCATAAAAGGCCAACCGTTGCTGTCGTTCTTGCTGGTGGTGGGGCAAAAGGTGCAGCTCACATTGGTGTGCTTAAAGCCCTAGAAGAGATGAAAATTCCGGTTGATTACATTACCGGTACCAGTATGGGCTCATACGTTGGTGGTCTTTATGCGACAGGGATGAGCGCAGACGAGATCGAGAGCTTTATTTATACGGTCGATTGGAATCGCGGTTATCGTGATCGCGTTAACCGTAGTGATCGCCGTGTACGTGACAAAGAATATGAAGACCGCTACCAACTGAACACCGACCTCGGTTTAGGTTGGGGTGAAATCAAAGCAAGGAAAGGGGTGGTGCAAGGCCAGAATATGTTGCGTATTCTGCGTGAGACCACAGGTAATCTATCCTCATTCGATTCTTTCGACCATCTTGCTATTCCATACCGTTCCGTCGCAACCGACATTATCGAACTTGAAGAGGTGGTCATCGACCATGGTCACCTTGTTGATGCCATGATGGCCAGTATGTCAGTTCCCGGCGCGCTTCCTCCTTATGAACTCGATGGTCGAATGCTGGTTGATGGTGGTGTCACCAATAACATGCCCGTCGACGTTGCCAGAGCGATGGGTGCAGACATCGTCATTGCGGTGGATATCAGTACCAACTACAAAGGCAAAGATGATTTCACGAATTTTCTAGCGGCAGCTGATCAACTCTCTAATTATCTTGTTCAACGCAGCACCCAAGAGCAAGCTGAAACACTCACAGACGACGATGTTTTCCTGCGCCCAGATGTTGGGGAAATGGAGACGACAGAATTTGATAAAATGCCATCGGCTTTCCTCGCGGGCTATGAAGCCGCTAAGCAGCATACTGATGAACTTTCTAAGCTATCGCTCTCAAATGCCGATTATCAGCATTATATCGAGGACAAACAAAAAGCACGCAGACAGCTGAAACACGGCGATCAGACCATCGTTGACCGAGTTGTGATCAATAACAACACCCACTATTCCGATAAGCTGATCGAAAACCGTTTAAACCTTGATTCAGGTGAGGTTCTGAAGACCAGTGAGATTGAATCTAAAGTACAAGACCTCTATGCGCTAGATAGATTCGAGTTGGTGACGTATGAATTTGACACAGTGGATGGCGAGGAGCAACTGCAGGTCAATGTGAACGAAAAATCTTGGGGGCCAAACTACCTCAATTTTCGATTCTTTCTTGAGGATGACTTCTCGACTACCAGTCAGTACTCGATTGGTGTTTCAGCCAACTTTACCGATATCAACTCGCACGGTGCAGAGCTAAGAACCAATATCGAGATGGGAACGGATAAACGAATTGAGGCTGAACTTTACTCGCCATTCTTTTCGAGTCAAAAATTGTTCACTTCTGCATCGATTACTTATAGCAAGGAAAACAGAAACCTACCAGCGGGTGAGGGCGAGATTGGAGAGCCGTCGCTAGATGTAACTAAAGACTATCTACCAATGGCGTATAGCGAGTATATCGGTGAATTGGCATTAGGCTATCAACCGACCTTATGGCAAGAGCTGAAGTTTGGTGTTCGTTATACTGATGGGGATGTTGAGGTATCTTCGTTACCTTCGTTAGGTAATGGTGGTTACACGCGTATTGGTGGATTTATCAATTATCGATTGGATACTTTGGATAACTTCAGCTTGCCTACCAAGGGCTACTTTGTCGATTTAGAATACCTTGTCTCTCATGATGATTTTGAAAATGGTAGTGAGATCGGAGATAGTGAATTAGCTTCTGGAAGCGATACGGTTTATGAGCTTTCGGCTAATTTCATGGCAGCAAAGAGTATCGAGAAGCATACTCTAGTCGCAAAACTTGATTATGGCATTGTAGAAAGTAAAAACTCTGTTTTCCCTATCGATCCCAAGGAGCTTGGTGGCTTCTTAAACCTGTCAGGTATTCCAAGGAACAGTATGATTGGTCAGAACTTGGCCTACACCAGCCTTATCTATCGTTATAAGTGGTTTGAAAATGACTTCGGCCTCTTTGAATCACCATTCTACGTGGGCGCATCCATTGAGCATGGTGGTGTTTGGTCGAACAATGATTTGAGTATTGATGAAGCGCCAATGTACACCGCGGGTTCTGTTTTCGCGGGTGTCGATTCACCAATCGGGCCGATCATTTTAGCTTATGGCCGAACCGAAGATAATTTCGATTCGGTGTATCTGATTGTAGGTACGTCCTACAAATAACCATGCGCAGAGTCGCCATTTAAGTGCGTAATTAGGCAAAAATAGTGGGACTTTCGTCTTAACTTGCTATGTTGGTCAAAATGATAAGATTTTAATTTAACGTTAAATTTGCTATTCTACCGCCCACAGTTTGGCCTCTATGACGCCGCTCATCAATACAAATTGAATGACAAAAATGGCAATGGAGAGCCAAGTTTCCAAGGATGTTCACTTCTTTATTTTACTAACAATTATGAAGGGAAGAAGTGAACCGCAATGAGAGGAAAAAAGTCGTGCTTGAAGCCTACCGTAAACACGTCGAAGAACGTGCTGCCGAAGGAGTTGTTCCAAAACCACTAGATGCTGAGCAGGTAGCTGGCCTAGTTGAACTTCTGAAGAATCCACCTCAAGGTGAAGAAGAAATCGTTCTTGACCTACTAGAAAATCGCATTCCACCGGGTGTAGATGAAGCTGCTTACGTAAAAGCTGGCTTCCTTACGGCTATCACTAAAGGTGAAGTAGCTTCTCCACTAGTAAGCAAAGCAAAAGCTGCAGAACTGCTTGGTACTATGCAAGGCGGTTACAACATCGAATCTCTAGTATCTCTACTAGACGATGCTGAGCTTGCTCCAATCGCTGTTAAAGCGCTATCTCATACTCTACTGATGTTCGATGCGTTCTATGACGTAGAAGAGAAAGCGAAAGCTGGCAATGCATCTGCACAACAAGTACTTCAATCTTGGGCTGATGCTGAATGGTTTACAGCGAAAAACAAAGTAGCGGAAAAGATCACCGTTAAAGTATTTAAAGTTACCGGTGAAACGAACACTGATGACTTATCTCCAGCGCCTGATGCATGGTCACGTCCTGATATCCCAGTACACGCGAAAGCGATGCTGAAGATGGAACGTGATGGTATTACTCCTGATGAACAGGGTAGCGTTGGTCCAATCAATCAAATTGAAGAAATGCAAAAAGATGGCATTACACTGGCTTACGTTGGTGATGTTGTTGGTACAGGTTCTTCACGTAAATCGGCAACAAACTCAGTACTTTGGTTCATGGGTGAAGATATCCCATTCGTACCAAACAAGCGTACTGGCGGTGTTTGTCTTGGTGGTAAAATTGCACCAATCTTCTACAACACAATGGAAGATTCAGGCGCACTACCCATTGAACTGAACGTACAAGATATGAACATGGGCGATATCATTGATATCTACCCGTACGAAGGTGTTGTTCACAAGAACGGTTCTGTGATTTCAAACTTTGAGCTAAGCAAAGTACTTCTTGATGAAGTGCGTGCTGGTGGCCGTATTCCACTGATCATCGGTCGTGGTCTAACGGGTCGTGCTCGTGACGCTCTAGGTCTAGCTGAAACGGATCTGTTTGCTAAACCAATCGATCCATCTGCATCTGATAAAGGCTACACGCTAGCTCAGAAGATGGTTGGTAAAGCATGTGGCGTTGAAGGTGTTCGTGCTGGTCAGTACTGTGAACCTAAAATGACGACAGTCGGTTCTCAAGATACGACCGGTCCTATGACTCGTGATGAGCTTAAAGATCTGGCGTGTCTTGGTTTCTCTGCAGACCTTGTAATGCAGTCTTTCTGTCACACATCGGCATACCCTAAACCGGTAGATGTAAACACTCACCATACGCTACCTGATTTCATCATGAACCGTGCGGGTGTTTCACTTCGTCCGGGTGATGGCGTTATCCACTCATGGCTAAACCGTATGCTTCTTCCTGATACTGTAGGTACAGGTGGTGACTCGCATACTCGTTTCCCTCTAGGTATTTCATTCCCTGCGGGTTCTGGCTTGGTAGCATTTGCTGCAGCAACAGGCGTTATGCCTCTTGATATGCCTGAATCTATCTTGGTTCGCTTTAAAGGTGAAATGCAACCGGGTATCACGCTACGTGACCTCGTACATGCCATTCCTCTTTACGGCATCAAGCAAGGTCTACTAACGGTAGAGAAAGCCGGTAAGATCAACGAATTCTCTGGTCGTGTACTAGAAATTGAAGGTGTTGAGCACTTATCTGTTGAGCAAGCATTTGAGCTTTCTGATGCATCTGCTGAGCGTTCTGCTGCAGGTTGTACGGTTAAGCTATCTCAAGAGTCTATCGATGAGTACCTGAACTCGAACATCGTGATGCTTAAGTGGATGATTGCTGAAGGTTACGGTGATGTTCGTACGATTGAGCGTCGTATTACGGCAATGGAAGAGTGGTTAGCGAACCCTGAGTTGCTATCTGCTGATTCAGATGCGGAATACGCGCATGTTATTGAGATTGATCTCGCTGATATCGATCAACCAATCCTATGTGCACCAAACGATCCAGATGATGCTCGTCTTCTTTCTGACGTTCAAGGTACTGAGATTCAAGAAGTGTTCATCGGCTCTTGTATGACCAACATCGGTCACTTCCGTGCTGCAGGTAAGATGCTAGAAGAGTTTAACGGCTCGCTAAATACTCGCCTATGGGTGGCTCCGCCAACGAAGATGGATAAAGACCAACTGACAGAAGAGGGCTATTACGGCATCTTCGGTCGTGCTGGGGTACGTATCGAAACTCCTGGCTGTTCACTATGTATGGGTAACCAAGCTCGTGTTGCTGATGCTTCGACGGTTATGTCGACGTCAACGCGTAACTTCCCGAACCGCTTAGGTAATGGCGCGAACGTTTATCTGGCTTCTGCTGAGCTTTCTGCTGTTGGCGCGATTCTAGGTCGCATCCCAACGAAAGAAGAGTACTTAGAGTACGCTGAGAAGATTAATGCAACCGCTGCTGATACATACCGTTACCTGAACTTCCATAAAATGGGTCAGTACACGGACAAAGCAGACACGGTTATCTTCCAAGAGCCTGCGTAATCGCTGACTGACTAAGTAACTGATTGAACGCCTTCTATTCGTAGAAGGCGTTTTTTTATGTCTGAATACTGGACGACGAGCGACTCGATCTCTTGATGACTTCGCTATATACTCTCGCCTCATTTTTGCCACAACCCTTTTATTGAGCCTCTTTTTATTAGAGCTTTGGAGCCTTATGGAATTCGAATTTACTAGAAACACTCTAATGGGTGAATACTATGTGAAATGCAGCATGGGCCATGAGATTGTTGGCCGTTGGCTTCAAGAAGAGATCGGTAAAGATAAGCAGAAATTAGATCATGTGATGGCGTTGATTGAGCAATCTCGACAGGACCTGAGCAATGAAGTGACGCTGCTTGGCAAAGAGATTAGCCTTGCGATCAATGAAGATGAAGTAACGATTCAAGAAAACGTGTTAGCGCATGAGCAAGAGATAGAAGAGGGCAGTGAATTCGACTTCTATAACTGTGAAAGCCAAGCAAGCTGCGGAATCGATGATTTCGAACTGCTCATCGAACGCTGGATGGATTTTTTAGGTTACTAGTCTCTAATACCTATTTGTTAGTCACTCAGAGCTTTGAAGGCTCCGTTGCCCAAAACTGGAGCAACAATAGTGCAACGCATTAAGATAGTGAAAAGGCCGCACCATATTGGTGCGGCCTTTTTCGTTATTACGAACTTATTATCTTCATGTTGTTTAAAATCAATAGTTTAACTTTTTGGCACGCTACTTGGATTGTAATAAGAGAATTAACGGATTAAGTAAGAATTTAAGGAACGAATATGAAATTAATAAATGCCATTGTTAAGCCATTCAAATTAGACGATGTACGCGAAGCGCTCTCTGATGTGGGTATTGAAGGTATGACTGTTTCTGAAGTGAAAGGCTTTGGTCGTCAGAAGGGACACACAGAATTGTATCGTGGTGCAGAATACCAAGTGGATTTCCTACCAAAGGTGAAGCTAGAGATTGCTACCCAAGCTGAGAATGTTGACCGAGTTGTTGAAGCGATTAGCCAAGCGGCACACACCGGAAAAATCGGCGACGGCAAAATTTTTGTGTATGACCTAAGCCAAGCCGTACGAATTCGTACTGGTGAAATGGATGCTGAAGCACTTTAAAGAATTACAAGGACTGGAGACTTTAATATGGAACTTACAACAACAGTAACGGAACTACGTTACGCACTAGACACTTTTTTCTTCCTCATTTCAGGTGCGTTGGTAATGTGGATGGCAGCAGGCTTCGCGATGTTAGAAGCTGGCCTAGTTCGTTCAAAGAACACCACAGAAATTTTAACTAAGAACATCTGTTTGTACGCAATTGCTTGTACAGCTTTCTTAGTGGTTGGTTACAACATCATGTATGTCGACAACGGTGAAGGCGGTTGGTTACCATCATTTGGTACTCTAATTGGTACACAAGGTGAAGGCGCAGACCACTCTCTAGAATCAGACTTCTTCTTCCAGGTAGTATTCGTTGCAACAGCAATGTCTGTAGTATCTGGTGCGGTTGCTGAGCGCATGAAGCTTTGGTCATTCCTAATCTTCTCTGTAGTACTAACAGCGTTCATTTACCCAGTTGAAGGTTACTGGACTTGGGGCGGCGGTTTCCTATCAGAAGCGGGTTTCAGTGACTTCGCAGGTTCAGGTATCGTACACATGGCTGGTGCAGCAGCAGCGTTGGCTGGTGTTTTACTACTCGGTGCTCGTAAAGGTAAATACGGTAAGAACGGTGAAATCTACCCGATTCCTGGTTCAAACATGCCACTTGCAACGCTAGGTACATTTATCCTTTGGTTTGGTTGGTTCGGTTTCAACGGCGGTTCTCAACTGATGGTTTCGGATTTTGAGAACGCAACAGCAGTAGGTCAAATCTTCCTTAACACCAACGCAGCAGCAGCAGCGGGCGCAATTGCAGCACTACTAGTATGTAAAACAACTTGGGGTAAAGCAGACCTAACAATGATTCTTAACGGCGCGTTAGCGGGCCTAGTAGCAATCACTGCAGACCCTCTATCACCATCACCTCTATTTGCTGTAGCGATTGGTTCGGTATCTGGTGCATTGGTTGTATTCAGCATCATCGCTCTAGACAAAGCTAAGATTGATGATCCAGTAGGTGCTATCTCTGTACACGGTGTATGTGGTTTCTTCGGTCTAATGGCTGTGCCACTGAGCAACGCTGATGCAACGTTTGGTGCTCAACTATTAGGTGCAGCAGTCATCTTTGCATGGGTATTCGGTGCTAGCTTAGCGGTATGGGCAGTGCTTAAAGCAACAATCGGTATCCGAGTAACGGAAGATGAAGAACTTGAAGGTATGGACATGCACGATTGTGGTGTCGGCGCTTACCCTGAGTTTGTATCAGTAAAATAATCAACAGTCGTCGCCTAATCTGAATGAGTTAGGTTGGACAAAGAAAGCCCCGTAACTCTTGTTGCGGGGCTTTGTTGTATTTACGGTTGAACAATATATAAACACGAGCGTTGAAGTTAGGCCATTGTTTAAGGGGGATGACAAGACACAAAGTTGAAATGGTTTGTTACAAAAGTGAGAGTTTAAATGGTCTGAGTAGACGGATTTTTTGTTGGTCGTCATTGTAATTATGTTAATGATGAATATAATAACGCAACTGATAGACATTATCATTTCGATATAAAGGATTTTACAATGAAGAAACTGCTAACACTTTCAGCTCTAGCGTGTGGTGTAATTGCCCCGACAGCAATGGCTGCGGAAGAAGTAAACGTATACTCTTACCGTCAACCTTTCCTTGTTGAGCCAATGTTCAAAGAGTTCACAAAAGAGACTGGCATTAAAGTAAACGTTAAGTTTGCTAAAAAAGGTTTAGCAGAGAAGTTAGCTCAAGAGGGTGAATACAGCCCAGCTGACGTTGTCTTAACTGTAGATATCAGCCGTCTATCTGAACTAACTAAACAAGGTCTAGTTCAATCTGTAGAGAGCGATGTACTTGAAAAGAACATCCCTGCTCAATACCAAGATACAGATAACGAATGGTTCGCTCTAACAACTCGTACACGTAGCGTTTATTCTTCACGTGACCGTGTTGGTCGTCTAGGTGAAGAGTTCACTTACGAAGATCTAACTAAGCCTGAATTTAAAGGCAAAATCTGTACTCGTAGCGGTAAGCACCCATACAATGTTTCTCTAGTATCTTCGATGATTGCTCACAAAGGTGAAGCTGAAACGAAAGAATGGCTAGAAGGCGTAAAAGCAAACCTAGCACGTAAGCCTCAAGGTAACGACCGCGCGCAAGTTAAAGCGATTAAAGAAGGTCTATGTGATGTTGCTCTTGGTAACAGCTACTACCTAGGTAAGATGGTTAATGATAAAGAGCAAAAAGCTTGGGCTGACTCTGTTTACATTAACTTCCCTAACCAAGAAACAACGGGTACTCACGTAAACATCTCTGGTATGGCAATGGCTAAATACTCTCCAAATGAAGAGAATGCCGTTAAGCTGATGGAATTCCTATCTGGTAACACAGCACAAAGCATGTACGCAGAAGTGAACTACGAATACCCAGTGAAAGCAGACGTTAAACCTTCTGAGCTTGTTGCTTCATGGGGCGAGTTCAAAGCGGATACTATTTCTCTAGATGAAATTGCAAACCACCACGCGGCTGCAATCAAGCTATTAGACGAAGTTAAGTTCGATCTATAATTTATTACGGTAGGCTTCGGCCTAAGTAAAATGACAACCTCAAGTCGCCATTTTGGCTACTTGGGGTTGTTTGTTATTGGAAAATCACTTTTTGATACAAAGCACCCCGTTGATCCCTTGAGTTATTAGCATCTCACCTTGAAGTCATTAGAGTATATGGGTATAAATAACCCCACCATTAAAAGGATATGAGATGTATTTGCAAATGCATTTGTGTTTCATTAAGCCTCGTTGTAGTTAGGCGATGAAAGAAAAGAATTATTTATGGAACACCAGTAGCAGCATTATTGCTGTATTACTGGTTTTACCGATCTTAGCGATTTTTACGACGGCTGTTGGAGAAACGGATGAGCTATTTTCTCATCTGATGTCCACAGTGATGCCTACCTATGCCTACAATACGGTGGTTTTAGTCATAGGAACCATGTTCCTGTCTTTAGTTTTTGGTATTCCGTCGGCTTGGGTTATGGCAATGTGCCGTGTTCCGGGAGAGCGTGTTTTGCAGTGGGCACTCGTCCTGCCATTAGCAATGCCAGGCTATATTGTTGGCTATATCTTTACCGATTGGTTCGACTTTGCTGGTCCTGTTCAGGTTCTACTGCGAGATTTTACTGGGTGGGGGCCCGGTGAGTATTGGTTCCCGGATATTAGAACCTTATCTGGCGCTATTATTGTTCTATCTCTCGTTCTCTATCCTTATGTTTATTTGCTGTGCCGCGCGGCATTTATGGAGCAAAACGTCTCCTTATTGCAATCCGCTCGTTTGCTAAAATGCTCACCTTGGGAAAGCTTCCGTCGTATCTCCTTACCACTTGTTCGTCCATCAATGGCGGTCGGTTTATCGCTTGTTGCTATGGAAACCATCGGTGACTTTGGTACCGTGAGTTACTTTGCGGTAAATACTTTAACGACTGCGGTTTATGATACTTGGCTAGGCTACTCAAGCTTAACGGCAGCTGCGAAAATATCGGCAATCATGCTGGTTATCGTGATCCTACTATTGAGCTCAGAGCGATACAGTCGCCGTAAGCAGAAGCTATTCCAGAATCAGTTCAGTAGCCGCGAAGATTTTCGTTACGACCTTTCTGGTTGGAAAAAATGGCTGGCACTATTCTGGTGCTGGGGATTAGTTTGCGTTGCATTCCTGTTCCCTCTTGGCCAGCTCATTATTTACGCCTACAAATATTTTGCTCAAAGCTGGACCCCTGAATTCAGAGAATATGCCATCAACAGTCTTTACGTTTCGGTAGCTGCTGCGATTATTGGCGTGATTATCGCGATGATTGTGAACTTTAACCAACGCGTTAGTCCGAGTAAGAAAAATCAGGCTTATATGCGTCTCGCTTCGATGGGCTATGCCGTTCCAGGCACCGTGTTAGCGATTGGTGTGATGGTACCTGTTTTGTTCATGGATCACTTAGTCAATGACATTGCGAAAGTGATGGAGTGGGGGCGACCTGGTTTGATCTTCTCTGGTTCTATGTTCGCGCTAATTTTTGCCATGGTCGTGCGTTTTTCGGCAGTGGCAATAGGCAGTATTGAAAGTAGCTTGAGTAAAGTATCCCCTTCATTGGATATGGCCTCTAAAACCATGGGTTGCAATACCAATCAGATGTTACGCCGTGTTCATTTACCTTTGATTAAACGTGGCGCATTGATCGCTGGTTTACTGGTGTTTATCGAATCAATGAAAGAGTTGAATGCGGCATTGCTGCTGCGTCCTTTCAACTTCGAAACTTTGGCGACTTATGTTTATAACTATGCCTCAGATGAGCACCTAGAATTGGCGGCGATGCCTGCTGTATTATTGGTGTTGGTGGGTTTAATTCCTCTGATCATCGTAAACCGTTCCTTGGAGCAGAAAAACTAATGAGTTGTGCATTATCAATTAAAGACCTGACTTGTAAGTATGAGTCGCAAACCATTTTGGAAGCGCTCTCGTTAGAAGTTGAGCATGGTGAAATTGTTTGTCTTCTTGGTGCGAGTGGCTGCGGTAAAACGACCTTACTGAAGGCGATCGCGGGCTTACTTCCATTAAGTAGCGGTGTGATGAGTTTGAACTGTCAAACCATTGATGATGGCGAGAATTGGCTGCCACCAGAGCAGCGTAACATTGGTATGATTTTCCAAGATTACGCCCTGTTTCCGCACCTGACGGTAAACCAGAATGTCGGCTTTGGCTTGAAAGACCTTTCTGAGCAGCAAAAGAAAGACAAGGTTCAAGAGATGCTGGAGCTGGTTCATTTAGATGAGTACGGTGACCGCTACCCACACCAACTTTCAGGTGGTCAACAGCAGCGTGTCGCGATTGCTCGTTCTTTGGCGTACAAGCCAGACTTACTACTGTTAGATGAACCATTCTCAAACATCGATACTCAGGTTCGTCATGAGCTGATTTCTCAGATTCGTAAGATCTTTAAGAAGCAGGGTGTTACAGCTATCTTCGTAACTCACAGCCGTGAAGAAGCGTTCGCATTTGCAGATAAAATGGCAGTAATGAACCATGGTGTGATTGAGCAGTATGGTTCGGCATCTGAGTTGTATTTCCATCCTTCGAGTAAGTTCGTTGCAGACTTTTTGGGTGGCGGTAGCTACCTTAATGCACAGCGTATTTCAGAGCATGAATTTGAAACCAGTTTGGGTATGGTTGAAGCTAAACCGCAAACGGAGATTGAGTTCGGCAATACATGTGAGCTTCTGCTAAGGCCTCAGCATATCCAAGCAAGTTACGAGCAAGATAGTGCTATTTCGGTGCTAGAACAGCAATTTATGGGCGATCACTGTCGTTATGTAATCGAAGCGCATGGTCAGAAGTTATTAGCAACCTCGTCAGAAGCACTTGAAGTGGGTATGCCGGTCAACGTAAAAGTCGATACCAAAGGCGTATTGGCTTTTTAAAGAGATATAACGCGATACTAATCGTTACAGGAATCGTGATAAAAAAGCCCAGCACTTTAATCAAAGTACTGGGCAAGAGTTCTTCATCTATAGGCTTTAACAAGGCAGTGATTTGTTAAGTCCCATACAAAACTGCTGCACTCTATAAGCCTATAGAGAGAGGAAGTCTTTCACTTTTTGAAGAACACGTTCTGCAGTGTCTTTATCTTCCATTTCTGCGAAGATTCGTAGTAACGGCTCTGTTCCTGAGAAGCGAGCAATAACCCAGCCGCCATTCTTGAAGTACACCTTGGCACCATCTTCATAGCTGACTTTTTCAATTTCGTATTCAAATTCAGGTAGTTGCTTCTCGACGTAGATCTTAGTGTAGAGCGCTTCTTTCTCTGAAGGTTTAAACTTACAATCGCCTTCCGCGGTATAGGCATAGCCATATTTAGAGTAAATCTCATCAAGTAATTCAGACAGCTTCTTGCCTGTCACACTGATCATCTCAACCAGTAAGCTTGAAGCAAATACGCCATCTTTACCTTTGATGTGACCACGAATGGTTAAACCACCTGAACTTTCGCCGCCAATCAGAGAGTCATCAGCCTCCATTTGCGAGCTGATGTGCTTAAAGCCTACAGGAACCTCAAAGCTCTTCTCACCATGATCTGCCGCCACTTTATCCAGTAGATGTGTGGTTGCGATGTTACGAACGACAGAGCCCTTCCAGCCTTTGTATTCCAGCAAGTAGTAGTAAAGCAGGAGTAGCACTTCGTTAGGGTGAATGAAGTGACCTTTCTCATCGATGATTCCCAAACGGTCGGCATCGCCATCAGTACCAATACCAATGTCATAGCCTTCTGCTGCAACTAAGTGCTTCAAGCGATACAGCGTTGCAGCATTTGGAGATGGCATCAAACCACCAAAATCTGGGTTCTTACCATCGTTGATGACGTCGACATCACAGCGACCGTTAATCAACACGGTTTGTAGAGCATTTTTCGCTACGCCAAACATTGGATCAATCAGTACACGTAGGTTAGCTTTCTTGATTGAATCGATATCGATGAAGTTGATGATTGAATCAACAAAGTCGTTCATCGGGTTGATGATCACGATTTCTTTGTCGTTTAATGCTTGTTCGAAATCGACTCGGATAACATCTTCGTTGGTCAGTGTTGCGATTTGCTGTTCGATCTTCTCTGTGATGATCTCATCGGCATCGCGACCGCCTTCAATGAACACCTTAATACCATTGTAATCAGCGGGGTTGTGAGAAGCGGTAATACACGCCGAGTAGGTGCATCCCATCTCTTTTGCTTGGAACATCACGATAGGTGTTGGAACGAACTTATCGATGAAGCTTACTTTGATGTTGTTCGCCGCAAGTACTTCTGCAAACCAACATGCGGCTTTATCTGAAAGGAAGCGGCGGTCATAGCCGATCACAAACCCATTCTTGGCTGCATCTTCGTTGTTAATGATGTTAGCGAGCGCTTGCGCTACTAAACGTACGTTTTCTCTAGTGAACTCTTCACCAATGAAAGCGCGCCAGCCACCTGTACCAAATTTAATCATTAGAAAATCCTTTTAGTCTCATTGTCTCAAGCCCGTAAAGACTTGAGACAAGAGCTGTTCGTTAAATTGCGTGACTAGCCTAGAACAACGACAACATCGTTCACGCTGCCTTCTGCTTGTACTGGGATTGCGCCTTCAACTGACTCACCATTGATAGTGATAGAGGCAACGCCTTTGCTTACTGCATTCGGGTTTTGCACTGTGATGTTGTAAGTCGCGCCACGCCATTGACGAGTAACCTCGAACTCTGGCCAATCAGTCGGGATACATGGATCAACCGTTAAGCCTTCAAAGCCTGTACGAACACCAAGAATGAAGTTGGTTACCGCGAAGTAAGCCCAACCCGACGTACCCGTTAACCAAGGGTGGTTTGCACGGCCGTGGTCTTGGTGATCTTTACCCATGATGAACTGCACGTACGAGTATGGTTCTGCGTAACGTGTTTCAATCATGTCGTTTTGGTTGTACGGGTTCAGTGCGTCGTAGAATTTCATCGCACGGTCACCACGACCTAGTTTCGCTTCTGCTACCCAAGCCCATGGGTTAGGGTGAGAGAAGATTGCGCCATTCTCTTTTACGCCTTGGTAAACGCGAGTTACGAAGCCGATATCATCGTTTGGTGTTGCGAATGATGGAGAGTTTAGGTGTAGGCCGTATTCAGAGAAAAGGTTCTCATCAACAGCGTCCATCGCTTTCTCACCACGTTCTTGAGAAACAGCACCAGATAGAACCGCGAGCGTGTTTGACTCAAGGTGCACACGACCTTCAGCTTGTTGAGCGGTACCGATCTTTTCGCCATTTTTAGTCAGACCACGGATGTACCAACCACCCTCGTCATCCCAAAGATGCGTTTCACATGCTTCGCGAACGTTAGCAGCCATTTTAGTGTATTTCGCAACGTCAGCATCGTTATTACGGAACTTAGCAAGATCTAGGAATTCTTGTAGCGCCCAGAAGTGTAGGAATGAAACCATTGAAGATTCACCGCCACCTAGGTTCAAACAGTCATTCCAGTCAGCTCGAAGACCTTTACAGATACCCGTTTGACCCACGTATTCAGCAGAGAAGTTCAGTGCCGCTTTCATGTGTTCGTAAACTGTCGCGTCGCCACCGTCTGCGTATGGAATCACTTCATCGAAGAAGTCGTGTTCACCGGTTTCCATCACGTACTTGATGATGGTCGGAACGATCCATAGGTGGTCATCAGAACATGTGTCTTCAATGCCGTGGATCTTGTCGTCATCTGACGGTGTTGGAACAACCGTTGGTGATTTTGATGGCTCAACGTCGGCTTTCTCTGGATCGAACCAGTCTGGATCGAACAAGTGTAGACCGTAGCCCGCTTTCACTTGGCCGCGAAGCAGGTCGATAATACGTTTCTTGGTCATTTGTGGGTTGGCATGAGGTACTGAAATCGCATCTTGCGCAGTATCACGGTAGCCAAGACCAGTACGACCCCCAACTTCAATGAATGATGCAAAGCGTGACCAAACTACACAGGTTTCTGCTTGGTACAGTGTCCAAGTGTTGATCATGGTGTCTAAGCCTTCGTTTGGCGACTTAACTTGGAATTTGTTGCAACGCTCGTCCCAGTGATCTTTGATGCCTTGGAAAGCGGCGTCTACGTTTGCTGTGTCTTGGTACTTCTCACGTAGGCGTTCACCGTTGCCTTTACCGATACCTAGTACATACGCAAAGCGAACTTCTTCACCGGGCTGAATCGTAAATTGCTTGTGCAGAGAACCACAATGGTTGTAACAAGTTTGAGCACTGTTAGAACACTTACCGTTTTCAACCGCAATTGGATTTGCTTCATCACGGTACATACCAAGGAAGTTGTCACGTTGGCCATCGTAGCTGTCTGGTGAGAAAGTTGAAGCTAGGTAGTAGAAGCCTTCAAAGTCGTTAGTGTTGTAGTACAGGTCGTATTCCAGAACACCTTCTTGGTAAGACGTGCCCGCAGAGTACAAAGACATCTGATGGTTTTGATTATCTGATTGAATATGGCTGAAAGAGAACTCAACAAACGAGAAAGTGCTGATAGTACGTGGCTTGTCAGTGTTGTTCTTTAATACAACATCCCAGACTTCTGCATCTTCACCCTTAGGTACGAATAGCGTCTTTGTTGCGGTAATACCGCTGTATTCACATTTGAATTTTGAGTATGACAGGCCGTGACGAACTTCGTAGTTCGCTTCATCTAGGCTCTTTGCCACTGGCTGCCAAGAGATAGACCAGTAATCACCCGTTTCATCATCACGTAGGTAAACATAGTGTCCTGGGCGGTCGAATGTGCCGTTTGGACGGAACTTAGTAACACGGTTGTATTCCGGAGAATTGTAGAACGAGTAACCGCCCGCATTGTGTGAAATCACGGTACAAAACTTTTCAGTACCTAGGTAGTTTGTCCAAGGTGCTGGTACATCAGGGCGAGTGATGACGTATTCGCGATTGTCGTTATCGAAATAGCCGTATTTCATTGTCATTTCCTTTTTAACAAACTGCATTTATGCAGCTAATTTTTAAATAGTGATGCTGAGTCGTATCTAACTGAGCACCTTAATTTGAGTCAGCAACCACTCGGTGTGAGTGTCGCTTTGGTTTGTTTTATTGAGCTTTCCAAGGGTTGCGATAATCAACATTGAGTCTGTCGAGTAATGGCAGATGCCCCTTTAGGCGAGACAGGTAATCTAGCCAGTTTCGGTTGTTTTTATGTGTCCAACATCCTTCAGCTAAAGCGCTAATTCTTGGGAATACCATGTAATCCATACGCTTTTGGTTGGTGACGATCTCACACCATAGAGCACACTGAATTCCGCGGATCCGCTTACGAATTGGGTCGGTGTCGGATATCTCAGCAAGTGCTTCGTAGGTATAAGCTTGTTCTAATGGGATAACGGCAGCCCAATCTACGCCCGGTTCTTCCGGTGCATAATCTTGGGTCATGTCGAGATAGGTAAACTGTGCAGGTTGCAACACCACATCAAAGCCTTGGCGAGCGCAATTGACAGCCGCTTCTTCACTGAGCCATGAGTAGATGATGGTCTCTTTACTCACCTTGTCGCCGTGCTGTGCTTCTTCCCAGCCGACCATGCGTTTGCCGAGTTGCTTAAGCTTGTTTTCGGCGTAGCGGAATAGGTGGCCTTGTAGGTCTTTGCTGTCTTGGTACTGGTGTTCTTTCATCAATGCTTGAGCAGCAGGGCTGTTGGTCCACACGCCCGGAGGCACTTCGTCTGCACCCATGTGAATCAATTCGCTAGGGAACAGCTCTGCGACTTCTTCAATAACCGCGTCTAAGAATTGGTAAGTGCCGGGCAAGCCTGGGTTTAGGACGTTGTCGTTGTAGTGCTGAATGCTCTTGTATTGAGTGGTATCCGCTTGCTCTACCAGCATGTCAGGCAGAGATTTGATTGCGGCGCGACAGTGTCCCGGAATATCGATCTCTGGGATCACCGTGATGCTGCGTTGCTCTGCGTATTCAATGACTTCGCGAATCTGTTGTTGTGTGTAGAAGCCGCCATAGTTGTCCGCAATGTGGGTATATTGCGGCTCTAGTGCATGAGCAGGGCCACGCCAAGCGCCAATTTCTGTTAGTTGTGGCAGGCTCTTTATCTCAATTCTCCAGCCTTCATCATCGGTTAGGTGCCAGTGAAAAACGTTGAATTTGTAGTGCGCCAATTGGTTGATTAAACGCTTCACTTGATCCACTGAGTGGAAGTGACGAGCGCAATCCAACATCATGCCGCGGTATTTGAAACGAGGTTGATCGGCGATTTTACAACATGGCACAGAGAAGCTTTCGGCATCTTGTTGTTGAACCAATTGAATCAAACTTGCCACGGCGTGTGTAAAGCCTGATTGGCTACCTGATTCAGCAATAATCTGTTGTGCAGTGATGGTCAGCTTGTATTCAGCTTCATCTAGCGTCGGGTTGCTGCGAAATAGAATGTCGCCGCTTTCGTTTTTTGAAAGTTCAGCTGAAAGCGCGTTCGAAAGAGACAACTCAAAGGTCAATAGCAATTCTTGCTGGAACCAAGAGACTGCCTTATCAGCAAGATGAGATTGAACCTCAATTTTGCAGTCGCTATTTAGCGCGAACCTACTTAGCGGGAAACTACCTTGCTTAAGTTCGATCTGGTTCGGCTGAGGAATCAATGCAATCTCAGCTGCATTCACTTCAGGTATCTGGTTGCGTTCACGGTATGGTGACGCTAGAACAATAGGTGATATCGCGACAGGCAGTACCGATGTTTCTCCATCATGATATGACTGGATAAAGGCATCGTTAAGGCCATCAGAATAGAAGCGGAATGGTGCGCTTTGAATACTGAATTCAAGGTAGTAATGGTTGTTGGCCTTTAACACTGACGAACTTGGTGTGAACGAGCAAAAGCTGCCAACTTGAGTCAGCTCTCCTTGCGATAAACTCTCTGGAAGGATGAAACGATCAAATGCAAAGTGCAGAGACCAATCTTTTACGTCGAGGTCACTTAAGTTATGTACCGTAAGGCCAAATCGGCAGTTATTTTTTTGTTCAGAAAGAACAGCTAAGTCGATGCGATAATTCATATAACTTCCCTGCTAAGCCTGTTGATACAAGTTGTGTTGTGGTTTTCCGGCAAACATCAATGCGCCTTCAATAGCGTCGAATTGAGGTTTTACGATCCATTGTTGTACTGGTGGTGATAGCCAGTTGAGAATACGCTCAGCGATACTTCCCATTAAGCACACCTTGTCAGCGCCTTTTCGATGCAGTGCTAAGACAAACATTTCGATATCAGCCGCGGTTTGCTTGAGCATCTCGATAGCCAGTTCATCGCCTTTGTTAGCGAGTTGAAAAATCACTGGCGAGAATTGACCGTAGTCTTTTGGTAGTGCGCCTTTTGACCATTCGACGATGGCATCCACATCATTATCAAAGTGATTCATAACGTGCTGAGTCAGGTGGGTTTTGCTGCGAATACCGTCTTCTGCAAGCAAGACTTGTTGAATCAAACGTAAGCCCATAACCGCGCCTCCGCCTTGATCTGAAATCGGGAATTCACGACCGCCAACCACATGTTGCTCGCCGTCTTTTAGGTAGATACCGCAAGAACCCGTACCACCAATCATGATTGCGCCGTTTTGGCCATTGTGAGCACCAATGCAAGCGCCATAAGCGTCGGTATTTAGTGTCATGCTTGCGAAAGGGTGTGGTTGAGCCATGAAGTCGAACCATGCTGATTTTTGCTCTGCACCAGCCAGCGCTAGGCCAACATGCATATTAGAAAAATCGTTAGAGTTGAGTTGTCCTTGCTGAGCCGCCTGGGTAATGGCATCAACAATAGAATTCATCGCAACATCCACGCCCAATAGGATGTTGGCACTGCCACTTCTCGCTTCACCAATCAGTTTGCCTTGGTCGTCACGAATACGAGCTCGACAAGAAGTGCCGCCACCATCAATACCTACGTAGTAAAGAGTCATGATTATTGCTCCTTACGCTGAGCTAAGAAGTTGAACTGTGCAGCGGTGGCTAATAGGAACCACGCACCATGAGGGATCCATTGTTCACCCCAGCGCCAGTTTTGAAGCATGTCATCTTTTTGTGCTGGTGGATTGAACGCAATGTCTTGTTCATCTTCAAAACCAGCTGTGATGCCATTACAGATACCGCCTTTCGCATTGAAGAAACCAAGCTGAGGTAGGTAGTCTGGGTTGTTGTGGCCATGACCATCGAGCATGCTCATGTGGTATGGGTTGAGGCCCAAGATCCAATCAAGGCTATTTTGTGAAAGCTGGATTAAGCGTTCTTGAAGTTCGCTATCTTTAATATGTGGTTGAACTAGGTAAGCCATGGTGGCGAGTGAACCAAGGCGTGCGTTCTCGCCTTGCCACCAGTAACCGGTTTCGTTCTGTTGAGCCACGAAGAAGGCATCACGTTTATCACCATCGACAGACTTAACGTACTGTCTTGGGTAGCCGAATGGGTTGGTGACTTTGTCGGTGATGTTGATTTCGAACTGACAAGCTTGTTCAACAACTGTGCGCGCCTGTTCTTTTAATTCAGCATCGGTTTCGTTGTTGATGTATTCGCATAGTGTAATCACCGGAAGGCCGGCTTCTGCTGCGTGAAAGTATGGACGAGAGCCATCAGAGTTTGCAGACCAGAAGTGCTCAAATGAATTATCTGACTGTTGGCGAGAGATTAAACGAGTCGCCCAAGTTCTTGCTTCTGATAGGTATTGCTGGTCTTGCGTTACGCGATACAGCTCATTGGCTGCGAGTAGGGCGCAATACTCATCGATGATGTTCTCTTCACCATCGTTTAGATACTGGAGGTTGTACTCTTTTAGGTGCCAGTAACCCTTAACCGCCGCTTCAAGGTAAGTGTGGCTCGAGTAGCTGCCAGAGATTTCAAGCTCAGAAGCTGCGGCTAATGCTGCGATAGCAACACCTGCACCTTGTCGGAAGCCCGCTTGTAAGTCCGTTGATTTATGACCTTCTTGAGTCGCATAAGCACAGATATCACGCTGGTTGATATCTTTGCTCCATTTATCGAATACCGTCATATAGAAGTATCCGTCAGCGTCTTGCATACGCACTAAGAAGTCGGCACCGAACAGAGCCTCTTCCGTTAGACGAGTCATGGAGAATTTCGGGAAGTCAGGATTATGGCTAGTCAAGCGTACGCTTTTTAGCATGTTCCAAACGACCATTGGAATTTGTTGTGGGTTTAGGTAGTTGCCATAAGACAGGTGGCTAAAATATTTACTGACATCACCTGATGCGTCATACCACCCACCGTGGACATCGACGTATCGGTCGGTACCTAGAATTTGTGCTTGTCGATCTTTTTTGTCGAAAATACCGCCACAGCGTTGTGACTTAAAGTAATGAAGCACATCAGAAAACGTGTGGTTCATTAATAGGTTGCTACCAATCTCAAATATTTCTGAACGCAGGTTGTCAAAACGTAGATAGTAGCGACCAGATTCAGTGACTGAACTGAAATCGATAGTGAAGAATTGTCCTTGATGCCAATTTGCTATGCGGCCTTGTTTAACTACATCAAAACTTCCGACAGTCATATGGTTGTCAGCACAGACGAGTAGAGCCGTTGTGCTAGATAGGCGAGCTTTCTTAGTTTGTAGGATAGCTTGCTTGGGGCCTGTGGACTCATAGCCAATATGGTTGGTCAATAACAGCATCAATATTCTCCGACAGTCCTAGTTTCTATTGGCTAGGTACTTGAATGTTTTGGATATAAATAGTTAGGGCCCGCAGACCCTAACTTGGGTTTTATTGCTTAGCTTTCGTGTAGGTAACAGCGGACAAAGTGGTTATCAGCTAGCTGTGTAACCCCTGGTAGCTGCTCTTTACACTTATCCATTGCATGAGTACAACGACCTGCAAATGGGCAGCCTGCTGATACTGGTGTCCACAGAGGAATCTCCCCTTTATTACCAGCAAGTTGCTCGTGGATCGATTTCTTAGGATCTGGTACTGCCGAAACCAATAGCTGAGTGTAAGGGTGTTGAGGGTTAGCAATAACGTCATCGGTATCGCCCCATTCCACCATGTGTCCCACGTACATCACCGAAAGGTCTTCAGCGATGTAACGAGCGGTTGCGATATCGTGAGTGATGTAAAGCAGAGACATTTGCTTCTCGAACTTCATCTCTTCCATCAGGTTCAAAACGCCCGCACGAATTGATACATCAAGCATTGATGTTGGTTCATCGGCTAATACAACTTCTGCACCTACCGCGATGTTGCGGGCTAGGTTGACACGTTGACGCTGACCACCAGACAGCTGGTGAGGGTACTTTTTCGCCGTCTCTTTTGGTGGAATGAGACCGACTTGCTCTAAAAGATCGTAAACGCGTTCTTCTAGCTCTTTCTTGTTGCCCGGAGATACTTTCTTGTGGATCAACAGTGGTCGAGCAATGTGGTGGAAGATATTGTGCGTTGGGTTCAAGGAACCAAACGGGTCTTGCCATACCATCTGCACGCCTTCACGGTAGTGCATAAGATCTTTTCTGCTTGAGATCTCTTGGATATCACGACCTTTGTATTCGATCGTGCCGCCCGAAGGTGCGTACATTTTTGCGATCATTTTTGCGGTTGTTGATTTGCCTGAACCAGACTCACCAACCACTGCTAGGCCGCGGCTTTTGTACATCTTGAATGACACGTCGTTAATCGCACGCATCATAGGGGTTTGAATGGTGGTACTGCTTATTGGGAAGTCTTTTACGACATTCTTGCCTTCTACCAATAATTGACCGAAATCTTTGCTCATAATTGTCTCCAGAATCCTTATTCGCTTTGCTTGTTTTTAGGCGGTCGAGCCGCCTTGTTCGTTATTCACGCTGAGTCAGCGTGCAAGCTATAGCTTCCTTTGTACTATTGGGTCACCGTACAGGTGACAGTTAGACAAATGTCCCGGGTCGATAGAACGCAGCTTGGTTGGCACCTTGGTACACGTTTCATGTACACGGTCACAACGAGCTTGGAAACGACACCCTTCAGGGATCTCTAACAGGTTCAGAGGGTTACCCGGAATACCTGCTAACTTTGTCTTTGGCCCTGTCAGTGGAGGGAAAGAACTTCCCAGCCCTTTGGTGTAAGGGTGGTAAGGGTTTTCTAGAATATCTTGAGAGTTAGCTACTTCGATTAGCTCACCTGAGTACATGATGCCGATGCGGTCAGAGAACTCGACCATCAATGACAAGTCATGGGTGATGAACAGAATCGAGAAGCCAAACTCTTCTTTCAGTGCATAGATCTTTTGTAGGATTTCACGTTGCACAACCACATCAAGTGCGGTTGTCGGCTCATCCATGATGATCAGCTTTGGATTCAGTGCTAGAGCGATAGCGATAACTAAACGCTGACGCATGCCACCAGAGAATTGGTGAGGGTAGTCACTCAATCGGCTCGGGTGAATATCGACGATTTCAAGTAGACCTTCAGCACGTTGTTTAGCTTGCTCACGAGTCATGTTGGTGTGACGCATGATTACGTCACAGAACTGCTCTTCCATCGGTAGAACTGGGTTGAGTGCATTCATCGCACTCTGGAATACCATCGACATCTCACTCCAACGGAACGATTGCATACGGTCATCACTGTATTCAAGGATGTTCTCACCGTTGAAGATAACCTCACCACCACTGATGTAAGCGGGCGGCTTATGAAGACGCATGAGGGAGAAAGCGACCGTTGATTTACCACAGCCAGATTCACCAGCTAGGCCGAATACTTCACCTGGAGCGATGTCGAAACTTACGTTGTTACACGCACGAACATCGCCAGACTCTGTGATGTAATCCACGCATAAGTTGCGGATAGAAATTAGTGGTTCAGACATGATTATTTATCTCCGCTCCAAAGTGCATTTTGTGGTGGTAGTTCTGGTTCACGTTCTTCTTTGTCTTGTGCTGCAAGTTTCTTCCAACGCTTCATGCCTTTGTGAGAACGCAGTTGTGGGTTAGCAATTTCATCGACAGCGAAGTTAAGTAGAGCAAGACCAGTTACAAGTAGTGTCAGTGCGATACAAGGAGCCAACAGTTCCCACCAAGCGCCAATCAGCATTGATGAAGAGGTTTGAACGTTGTAAAGCATGATGCCCCAGCTGATTGTGTTCGGGTCACCAAGACCTAGGAACGAGATGGTTGCTTCCATCATGATTGCGTACATCACCGAACCGATGAAGCTTGCGCCAACGATAGAGATAAGGTTTGGCAGAATCTCTACGAAGATGATACGGAATGAAGATTCACCCAAAACTTCAGCGGCTTTTACAAACTCTTTTTCACGCAGTGCTAAGGTTTGGGAGCGAACAACACGGGCACCCCAAGCCCAGGACATAAAGCCGATAACCAAGGTTATGGTGAGTGGCCCTGCCTCACCGATAAAGGCTGCTACTACGAACAGTAATGGGTATTGAGGGATTACCAGCATGATGTTCATTGCGGCTGTTAGAACGTCATCGACACGACCACCGAAGTAACCTGCAGAAACACCAATAACCGTTGCGAGTAAACATACGGTTAGACCCGCACCAAAACCGACAGCAAGAGATACGCGTGCGCCGTATACCACTTGAGACCAAACGTCACGACCCATACGAGTTGTACCTAGTACGTGGTCTGCCTTTTTAGACATGATCAGTGTACGACGGTCGTCTGCTAGGTTTTGAGCAACCCAGCCATCAGGGTTAGTTTGTGCAGACTTCACCACGAAACCAGGGTATTCGTGCGGGTTACCTGTACGTTTGTCTGGTACATGTTTAGTGATCAATGGAGCTGCAATCGCGCCAAGAATAAAGATACTTAGGATGATGACGCCTGTTAGAGCCATCGGGTTACGCCAAATGAGTTTTAGAAAGTCTTTCATGATTATTTACCACCCTTACGAAGACGAGGGTCAAGAACAACGTAAAGCATGTCTGCAACTAGGTTAAAGAACAGCATGAATAGCGTCATGATAAGCAGCTGACCTTGCAGTACTTGGTAGTCACGAGCGTTAATTGCGTTGAAAAGTACGCTGCCAAGACCTGGGTAGTTAAAGATGATTTCGATAATTAACTGCCCACCGATTGCCATACCTAGCGACATTGAAAGGGCTGTCACACTAGGTAGCATCGCGTTACGAGCTGCGTAGTTGAATACCACTCGGTTTTCGCTCAGGCCTTTGCCTTTCGCCATGGTGATGTAGTCTTCGGCTAGTAGGTTGATCATGTTGTTACGCATGTTTACTAGGAAGCCACCAATTTGAACAACAGAAGCACAGAACAGTGGTAAGAAGGCGTGGTAAGCGACATCTTTAATGAATGCCCAGCTTGTCCAGTCAGGCATAGTACCTGCGGTGTAGGCATAACCGGTTGGGAACCACTTCAAGCCAATTGCAAAGGTAAATAGTGCAATCATCGCGATAACAACTTGAGGAACGGCTTGTAGAATCAGCATCCCTGGAGTTACGAAGGCATCGTACTTACTGCCGCGTTTCCACGCTGCGAAAATACCTAGGATTGAACCAATCGAGAAAGAAAGAATAACTGCGGTGCCGGCTAAGAAAAGCGACCAACCGAATGCTCCACCCAACAGTGTGTTTACAGAAAGTGGGTAGAATTGAATTGATGTACCAAGTTCCCAGCTAAGAATGTTCTTCATGTACGCTACGTATTGAACCAGTAGACCGCCATCAACGAAGCCTAATAGTTCTTTCATTGCAGCAATACGCTCTGGAGTAACTTGTACAGAAGCGTTCGCAAACATCATGGTAACTGGGTCACCAGGCATTGCTCTTGGAATAATAAAGTTTAACGTCGCAGCAACTAATAGCGCGACAAAATAAAATGACAAACGTCTTAAAAAATAACCCATAACTCACACCTTACTCACCCAGATTGTTTCCCTGTTTCTGGATTCAGGTCGCTCCTAGCGAAATTTGGAACGAAAAATCCCCTGACGACTAGCGCCATACTTTCAATTGATAGTGTGGGGATTTTTATAAGCGGCGTAAGAGGTTACGCCGCAAGGATTGAACGATTACTTATTTAACTGGTTTTAGGTCCAGTACATGAAGTAGACGCTCTGGAATACCAGCCCAAATGTTTGGACGGCCTTTTGGATTTTCTTCGTTCCACCAACCAGTGAAGCGAGTTGTGTTGTATTGGTACATGTAAGCACCAGACATCACAGGGATTGTCACTTGGTCTGCAGCGATGATTTGCTGGATACCGTGTGCAATGTCTAGCTGCTCGTTCTTATCAGCTGTTTTGTAGAAGCTGTTTAGAAGACCATCTAGCTTGTCGTTTTTGTAGAAGTGCATTGCGAAACGAGGCATACCATCACCAGATTGTAGTGATGAGTTGTAAGCACTGTTCCAGTACGTGTATGGATCCGCACCGTGGAAGTAGTTTGTGTATGCTACGTCGTATGTACCTTCAAGCATTGCTTGGTTGTAAACAGAGAAGTCAGGTGTACGAGCTTTCGCTTTAATACCGATTTCGTTCAGCTGTTCTACCGCTAGTTGAACTGTGTTGTTGAAGTCAGTCCAGCCGTTTGGCGATTGAATCATTAGTTCGAAAGACTTACCTGATGGAGTGTCAACAAAACCATCTTTGTTTACATCTTTGAAGCCAGCGTCAGCAAGAAGCTTCTTCGCGCCTTCAGCGTTGTATGTGTTGAAGCCTTTGTACTTGTCGTGAGTTTTTTCATCAGACCAAGCTTCAAAAGCGTAGCCAAGACCCGATGCGAAATCGTTCACAGTACCGCCACCGTAGAATGCGATGTCGATGATAGTTTGACGGTCAAGAGCCATAGAGAAAGCACGACGGAAGTCAACGTTGCTCAATGCTTCATGCTTCGCAGCATCAGGGTGCTTGAAGTTAACGATGAATGCCTGTGTACCTGCTGGCGGGTACCAGTAGTGGTGTTTAGGGCTAGCTGCTGCGTATGTACGATCGATATCTGGAACAAAAGAAGACGTCCAGTCCATTTCACTGTTTACAACTTTACCTAGGAATTGGTCGTTGTTCGCAATTTGTGGAACACGTAGACAGTCAACATCTAGGTTGTCTGCATCCCAGTAGTTCGGGTTTGCACACTGGATGTATAGTTGCGCTGTAAACGTATCGATTTCTGTAAATGGACCAGAACCTACCGGGTTCTCATTGGTAAACGTTGATGGATCTTTAACGTCTTTCCAGATGTGCTTAGGTACTACAGGTACTTTAGCAATCTCGTAAGGTACGTTTGAGTTTGCTTCTGTTAGTGTGAACTTAACTTGGCTGTCGTTCAGTTTTTCTACAGAAGTTACCCAAGAGTTGATACCAGATTGGTCAAGCTCTGGTTTCTCTTTTACAAGGTTGAAAGAAAAAACAACATCATCAGCAGAGAAAGTTTCTCCGTCTGACCATTTAACACCCTTACGAATGTCGAAAACAACGCTCATCAGATCATCTGACATCTTGAAGTTTTCAGCTAGACGGAACACTGGAGTGTTACCGTGCATTTCGTTAAATACTACTAGCGGCTCATACATGAAGTCAGTTGTAGTATGTAGGTTAGTAGCACCAAGGTACGGGTTAAAGTTACGTACGAATGTAGTGTACTCTTTCGGGTGAACGGTCAGTTCACTGCGTTCTGCAGCGGTTGCTACTGATGCAAAACCTGTTGTAGCAGTTGCAATAATTGCTGTTGCTATTGCTGTTTTTTTTATATTGGCAAGCATAGCTGTTCCTTACTATTTGCTTTCATTTCACTAATGGATTGAATGTTATCTGTCGCTAAATTGTTTAGTAGATACACACTCTGGTTAAAGGCCTACCTCTTCTTCGTTGCTCCAGATTCATCGTTGATTCTGAGAAGTGGTAAGAGTGGCCTGTAGGCCTTTGGCAGGAGTAAGAAAACACCTTATCGATGAATTAATCAAACTCGTTTCCCGTCAAAAACGTTAAAAACACACAACCTCACGTCATTAACGTCAAAATAGGTTGCTTTGGTGGTTTTTTGTGCGCAATTGTTAAGGTGATGTGACTCGCATTTGGTTTTGTGGTTACTGCTAGTTGTAAGTGGTCACTAACTTTAAAGGCTTTTTATTATAATGCTTTACCCTACGTTGGTATAATTGTAGATCTCGGTCACTTGCCAGTTTTACGTTAAATTTCCCTAGAAAATTAAATCTGCCGTTCTGTTGTGACTCGCTTCTCAAACTGCAACAAAGAGTCAGATAACGGTCAGATATGATTGAGAATAGAACGAAAAGTACTGACACTTACAAGCACGCACTGTGCGTAATTGGCGTGAATTCTTCCTTGTTTAAAGACGTAAAAAAAGTGCGTTGCAATTCTACTTTTTGTGTTTATGAGTCGTACAAAAAAGCCCACGCTAGGTGGGCTAATTTGGTGATGTTGGTTCAGGGTTTAACTGGTCAGTAGTTTCTGCAGTTTATCCCTTAGCATCTCAATATGGGTTCTTTCTGGCGTCTGTTCTTTACAGTGTTCCAGTATGAATTCGATTGAGCTCAGTACCGTTCGCCAGCGAGGCGTTTTCGGTAGGGTTTCGACGCGTAGGTATTTGTCTAGCGTTCGAGTTTGCAGTGTACTGCGGTCTAAGTAGACGCGCCACAAGCCACTCTTTTCGGCGAAAGCAAACTTGGTTTCACCAGTCACTGATTCCCAGTAGATGATGGCATTAGTCATCGCATCGACCAGTACCTCACGCATTAACTCTTGTTTGTTTTTACCTTCACCGGTTGCCTTGTCAGCAAGACGAGTAAATTCTCCGCCAAGCTCTTTCAGCTGCTGTAACTTGTCTTTGTCGCCTTCAAAGGCATAGCTAGAAAGAGCCTCAACCGCCGTTTCAAGGTTATTGATTCGGTTGGAGTTAACACCACCACCTACATTAAAGATATACATGGTGTCGAGCCCTGAGCCTTCAGGCAGCTTAAGGATGTCACTTGGTATGCGCTGACGTGTGTCGTCTATATAGATATCAATGTCACCGCAGTAGTGGGCTTGTTCCACCTTAAGGTACTTAGGCGCAATGATCTCGTCGGCCATTGAGCGTTTAAGTTGTTCTTGTCCGCGCCTGAATAGCTTCGCCGCCGCTTCGTTAGCAAAGCGAATACGTTGGTCATCACGAATACAGATGATGGCTTCAGGTGCCGATTCTAGTTGCTCTAATAAGCGCCCTTGAGTTTCTAACAAGTTAGCCTCAACCATCGCTCTATGTTTGAGCTCGAGTTGCAGTTGGTCGTTTTCAAGGCGTCTTTGTTCAGCTTTACTTGCTGAAAGATGCGCTGTAATTCGAGCAGCAAGTTCTTGTTTGTTGAACGGTTTAGACAAGTAGTCATTGGCGCCAGCTTCGAAACCTCGAACACGGTCTTCTGCTTGGTTGAGTGCCGTTAGCATGATGATTGGCAATTGAGCATGATCGTATTGCTTTCTCAGTGCTTCACAAACCTGATAGCCGCTCATTCCTGGCATCATGATGTCGAGTAGAAGCAGCTCTGGCTTCTCTTTTTCAATCAGTTCAATGGTTTCAGGGCCATCACATGCAGTACGTACTCGATAACCTTCTAATTTCAAGAAGCTGTCTAATACTCGCAGGTTAACCGGCTCATCATCGGCGATAACCAATAATGGGCCATCTGGATTCTCACTGATAACACTATTTTCTTGTTGGCTGTTATCAATTAAATCCGGCGCTTGGAAGTGCGAGTAGTGACCAGATTCGTTGTAACTGTCCAGCTCATCTTGAGTGGCTAGGGGCAGGGTAAAGCTAAACGTAGTGCCAAGCATTGGTTGGCTACTTACGTACAGTGAACCACCCATTAGCTCGATCAACTGACGACTGATCGATAATCCAAGCCCTGCACCTTGACGGTAGTTACTCGCATCTTGGCCTGCTTGGATCAATGGCTCAAAGATGTGTTCAAGATACTCGGCCGGTATACCTTGGCCAGTATCGACCACTTGTACACGAATGTTGTCGTCGATAACGCTGGCAGAGATAACAATCTTACCTTCAGAGGTGTACTTGATGGCATTGCCAACCAAGTTATACATCACTTGCTCAAGTCGTTGAGGATCCGATGAAACCAGCCCTAAATCACTTGGGACTTGGTTAATAATACGGATTGGCTTATTGCCCAATAGGTGATGAGACAACTCTAGGACCAAGCTGGTGGCTGCAGACAAATCAACCGCGGATTTCTTAATATCTAAGCTGCCATAGCGCATCTTGTGATAATCAAGCAAATCATCAACCAAGGTCGCCAATCGTTGGCCACTATTGATGATGATATCCAACTGATACTTCTGATTAGCAGGAATAGGGCCGTTCGCTCCAGATATCAAGGCTTCAGCGATACCCACCATGCCATGCAATGGTGTTCTCAATTCGTGTGAAGTAGTAGCCAAGAACTCATCTTTGAGTTTGTTGGCCAGTTGCAACTCTTCGTTTTGCTTTTGAATGGTCTTAAGGTTGTCCTCAAGCTCATCGTTTTGGCTTTTGATGAGCTGCATTTTTTCACGAATCGAACGCTGCATTCTTTCGAAGCTCACCGCGAGACGGCCGATCTCATCTTTTCGCTCGGTATTGATCATGGTTTCATCGAGATCACCCGCCGATACTTTCTCGGCAGCCCAGGTCAGTTTAAGTAGTGGGGATGTGATGAAGTTAGACAGATAGTGCGATGCAACAACGACGAGAATGATCGCGGTTAGCATCACGATCACGAAGATCTTTTCTAACTGATGAATACGGGCAAACGCCTCTTTTTCTGGCAGCTCTACGACAAGAGCCCATGTTGCGTATTTCAGCTCAATTGGTGTATATGCTGCGATGATCGCTTGATCTAGGGTGTTGTCGAAGGTGCCAACCGCCGTTTCACCAGCCAATGCTTTATCGACAACGTCTAGGCTCAAATTGATTGATTCTTGTGAATGAGCAAGGCTACGCGGCAGGTGATCATCACCCACAAGCAGCGTTTGAATGTTCGAACTCTTGTTGAGATCCGCAATCAACTTAGTAATGCCGTTGATTGGTAGCCTAAACATCGCGTAACTGTGCAGGTAGCCTTGTTGAACGATAGGTGCGCCTAGCCATGCGGTCTGCTTGCCGTTTTCGTCTTTAAAATCAGACACGATAACCGGCGTGTAATCTTCGTTAGATTTACGTCGGTCGGTTACGTCTTTGGCTAGTCGTTGAAAGGTAATACCTAGGTTGGAATCCTTGTATTTCCCTGTCAGCAAGTTGGTGCCGTAATCGTCATTTTTAAAGACGGAATAAGCGACGTTACCGTTGATATCAACTAAGAGAATATCGTCAAAATCAGAGCGTTTAAGCAGTTCTAGGTAAGCATTATGGTAGCGCTTGTGCAGTAAGCGATAACGTTCGCTGCCAATAAAGCTGCTGGACTCTGGAAGAATCGACGTTTTGATTTGATCGCCAGACCCCTGAATGTAGCGCTGCTGCGCATTACCGCGAGCCTCGTCAATATCTAACCCCAATCGTTGGAATGCATTGATCAAACCATAAAATCGCCCGCCACTGGCATTGGCCAATTCTGAGCGAACAAAGCCCATCACTTGGGATTCTTGAGCTTGTAGGTAATCGACAATTTGCTGCTGCTTAGTATCACGAACCGAAACAAGGTGTGAGGTGCTTTGTTCCTGGAGATCCTGACTGTGCGATTGGAGGAAAAATATCGCGATGAGTGTCACTGGGGTAATACTGAGGACAAGAAATGCCAGCATTAGGGTATTTTGAAGGCGCTTAAACTTCTGCTTACGATAGAATCTAAACATAAATTTGGTACTACTTTCCTTTGATGTACTGCTAAAAGGGGCGAAAACAAGTACAGAGAATAGAATTAACGGGTTCCAATTTAACGAAATTAACGAGTTTTTTTACTTTGACAAGTAAGTGGTATTTAAAGCGTGTGCAAAAGCTCATTTTTATAGAGTTTTGACAAAAATATGAACAGACAGCGCAGATAATGACCCTGCGCTGTGCTAGAGAGGTTATTTGTTTGCGTGATAGATCGCGAATTTAGTGGTCTTATTTAGAGTCGCGCATTTTCCAAACGCTTGTTCAATAATTGGAATGTATTTTAAGAAACTGTTCGCAACAATAATCATCTCACCAGAACGCTTCAAATGCTTAGGAGCCTGAGCAAGTAAGGTCTCAGTCGCGCTGTAGCTAGTGTCTAAACCTGAATGGAATGGCGGGTTACTGATGATGAACTGATAGTCTTGTGCAGTATCAGAATAGACATCTGACGCGAAGACTTTACCCGTTAAACCATTCGCTTCTAGCGTTGCTTGGCTTGATGCCACGGCAAATGCACTGATGTCGCACATTTCTAGCTCGATATCTGGGTTACGAGATGCCATTACCGCGCCCAGTACGCCTGCACCACAGCCAAAATCCAGTACCTTGCCTTTTAGTTTTGGCAGAGTATCCAGCAGAAGTTGGCTACCGACATCGAATTGACCGTGACTGAAGACGCCAGGAAGGCTTTTTACCGTCAGAGGTTGTTCATCAATGTTAACCGTGTAGGTCTTAAACCAGTCTTGCAGGTTGAACGCTTGTGGTTGCTCGAAGCATTGACCCCAGTAGAAAGAGCAACGACGCGCTGAATCGTATTTAACAACTTTTCCGTAAGGAGCAAACATCTTCTCGATGCTTTTCACGCCTGAGCGGTTTTCACCAACCACGACGATCTCGGTATCTTTGCCTAGCTTGGCAAATAGCATCGCCAACAAAAATTCCGCTTCTGCTTTGGCTTTTGGCCAGTACAGCATCACTAAGTCGGCTTTGGTCTCTTCAGTAAACTCCGCACCATAAAAACGTTGGATGGTGTTGCAACCCTCCAGTTGACGGTAGTAGCTGTAATTAGAAGTAAACACAGAGACAGATTCACAGTGCTTCGCTAACTCAACAGGGAACAAGTCTTCTGCCTCACCGGCAACTAAAACATGTTTGCCTTCAAAGTAGGCGAGTTGGCGTTGAGCAATCTGGCTTGGGGCAATATAAGCTGACATAGGACACTCTGTTGAATCGTTAGCAAAAAATGAGGGCGGATTTTCGCATAATCCGCCCAAAGCTTGAAGTGTTTAATACTCGTTCGGCAACCAAGTTGTCGAACAGTTGATTAACTCTTGTCTTGCTGGTTTAAAAAGTCCTTAAACTCTTCATCGTAGATGTTGAATAGGACAATGGTAATCGCAAAAATCAATGGTCCGTAGATAAGACCAATTAGGCCAAACAGTTGAATACCACCCAATAGTGAGAAGAAGATCATTAGGGTATTCATGCCTGCACTGCCTTGCATTAGCAGCGGACGCAGAAGGTTATCAATTGAACCCACAATCGCTACACAGTAAACCGTTAGGAAAATCGCCCACGTGGTATCCCCAGTTAGGAATAAGTAGGTTGCAGCTGGGATCCAGATTAATGCGGTACCCACAACTGGGATGAAAGAGGCAAAGCCCATCATTGTACCCCAGAATAGACCAGGGAAACCGGCAATCCACATACCTAAACCGCCGGCAAAACCTTGCGCGATGGCGGTTAAGAATGAGCCCATTACTGCTGATTTAGATACTTGCTCTATCTCTGTTAGAAGTTTGTCTTCTTGGCTGCGAGACAGCGGCAGAATATGACGAACCACACTGATGATTTTGTCGTGATCTCTTAATAAGAAGAACAAAACGAACAGCATCAAGAAGAAATCCATCAAGAAATTGGTCGCGTCACCTAAGATTTTGGCACTGATACCAACTAGCTTAGAACCAAAGCTGGTCGCAAACTCACCGACTTTTTGTGCGATGGCTTGGGGCTCAATGTTGTCGAAAGGCAGGTAGTTATTCACAAATGACAGCGCTTTGACCACTAACGGGTGAGCAAACAGAGTCTGAATGCCACCGTGGGTCACCCATTGGTAAGTATTCTGAGAGAACAGGGAGCCTTGCTGAACAATTGCTGCGAATACTGCCAATAAAGGGATAACAATAATGAAGGTCAGTATGATACAAGACAGCAGAGAGACGATGTTTTCTTTATTCGGGAGCTTTTTTTCAAGCCACTCATGGATTGGGAACATCAATAGTGAAATGATAAAGGCCATCACGATAGAGTTAACGTATGGCTCGATAAGCAAGTAACAAGCATAAGCCGCCGCGAGTAGGGCAATGATGATCACCCAGTGGCTGGAATTGATTTTGAGTTTTTCTGACACGGTAATGGTCTCTATATTTGCGTTCTGAGTTTATAATGGCTGCAAAACAGAGAGTTAGCAATGAGGAGTTTTGATAATGGGATGCTGTAATAAAGATAAGAAATGCCAAGACGAAGAACAGCAAACAAAAAAAGAGATCCCTTGGTTCAGAATGTTCCTTGGTACCTTGATGTTGTTGGTTTTCCTTTTCTGGGAACGTTAATCGCTTTTGGTTCAGCTTTAGCCTTAGTCGACGGCTAAATAAGCTGTCATATTTGTGGCTGGTGAGCGCGATATATAAAAAAGGGCTGCATTTAATGCAGCCCTAAATTCAATCGGTTAGCGACTTATAAAGTGCTCTCGATTATTTGCTTTCAGCAGCAATGATCGCAAGAGAGCGGTCAGCAGCTTCTAGTGTTGCATCAAGTTCTTTTGAACCATGAGCAAGAGAAGTAAAGCTTGCTTCGAATGCTGAAGGTGCAAGGTAAACACCGTGATCTAACATTAGGTGGAAGAAGCGCTTGAAGCGTTCTACATCACACTTAGTTACATCTTCGTAGCACGTCACAGTTTCTTGGTCAGTGAAGAAGAAACCAAACATACCACCAACTTGGTGAACTAGCATTGGGATGCCGTGCTTGTCAGCAAGTTGCTTGAAGCCTTTTGCCAACTGCTTAGTTTTTGAAGCTAGACGCTTTTCGTTGCCTTCTTCTCGTAGAAGGTTCAAACATGCGTAGCCAGCAGCCATTGCAACAGGGTTACCTGAAAGCGTACCCGCTTGGTAAACAGGGCCAGTTGGTGCGATGTATTGCATCACGTCTTTACGACCACCGAAAGCGCCCACAGGCATGCCGCCGCCGATCACTTTACCAAGACACGTTAGGTCTGGCTTGATGTTGTAGTAAGCCTGAGCACAACCTTCAGCAACGCGGAAACCTGTCATTACTTCATCAAAGATTAGCAATGCACCTTCTTGGTCACAGATTTCACGTAGCCCTTCGTGGAAGCCTTCTACAGGAGGGATACAGTTCATGTTGCCCGCTACTGGCTCAACGATGATACAAGCGATCTCGCCTTTGTTTGCTGCGAAGATTTCACGTACTGAATCTAGATTGTTGAAGGTTGCTGTTAGCGTTAGTTTCGCAAAATCAGCCGGTACGCCTGGAGAGCTTGGTTGACCTAAAGTCAGCGCGCCAGAACCTGCTTTTACAAGTAGGCTGTCTGCGTGGCCGTGGTAGCAGCCTTCAAACTTAAGAATCTTGTCACGACCAGTGAAGCCACGAGCTAGACGAATCGCACTCATTGTTGCTTCTGTACCTGAGCTCACCATACGTAGCTGTTCCATTGATGGAACCATCTCAGATACAAGTTCAGCCATCTTGATTTCAGTTTCGGTTGGAGCACCGAAGCTAAGGCCGCGTTGAGCTGCTGCAATCACAGCATCACGAATAACAGCGTGGTTGTGACCAAGGATCATTGGACCCCAAGAGCCAACGTAATCGATATACGCTTTACCATCAGCATCAAAAATAAGTGGGCCATCAGCGCGTTCAACGAAGATTGGAGAACCACCTACGCCATTGAATGCACGAACTGGAGAGTTTACGCCACCAGGAATAGTTTGCTGTGCTTTTTCGTACAGCTCTGCTGATTTGGTCATTGATATATCCTCTTTTGACTGTCGGACCAATTGGCACGCATTGTACCTATCCCTAATCCAACTAGGAATGCTTTCGCCCAGATAATCACCCGAATCTGGTTGTTTTGTGTGGTTACACGTTTTAATTGTTAGATATTGGCGAGTTTACAGCAGTAAAAGGACCGATCCTGTGGTGAATACTTGAACGTTTCAGTCAGGTATTAGATAATCACCAGAATATAAGAAAATACTCAACAACTATGGTCTCGAATTAGATTTGTATCATGTTGTTTTTGACACAGGTAAGAGAGGTTGTCGTGAGCGAAGTAAATATCCCATTGTCTTTTTCTGATGCAGCAGCTACCCGCGTACAAACGCTAATTGCTGAAGAAGAAAACCCAGAACTAAAACTGCGTGTATACATTACAGGTGGTGGTTGTAGCGGTTTCCAATACGGCTTCACATTTGATGAAAAAGTAAATGATGGCGACACTACGATTGTAAACAGCGGTGTAACGCTGGTTGTTGACCCAATGAGCCTACAGTACTTAATGGGCGGCATGGTTGATTACACAGAAGGCCTAGAAGGCGCTCGTTTCTTTGTGAACAACCCGAACGCGACAACAACATGCGGTTGTGGTGCATCATTTAGCGTCTAGCGTGAGCTGAAAAATAGCTTGAGCTCAAAGCTGTATTAGAAACATTTCAAACGCCGAACTTATGTTCGGCGTTTTTGTTTTTACTTAGTAACTTATTACTTTTCAAAGCATTCCTCTCATTTTTAGTACACGGCATATTTTTTAAACTGTCGATAGCGTCCAACTTCGTTGAGGATTGGTCTGTTAAGGTTACCTTTGTGCATAAGGAAGTTGCACATCACGCTATTAAGCCAACTAGCGCGCCTGAATGACATCGGACAAAAGGATTTGTTATGCCCACTCTATTTTCTCACTCACCACTTTTTCAGAAATTGAAGCAGCCGTGGCTGGTTTCTCTGACTCTAGTCGTGTTGTTGTCGATCTGGCTTGGTTTAGGCGTAGGGCAAGCAGAAGAGTCACCTGAAAAAAAGGCGACAGAAATTCCGTTGGCTAAGGTTTCCTTTCAAACATTCACCTCATCACCGACCTTTAAAACGATTGATCTCTATGGAAGAACGGCGCCCGATCGGCATGCTCGTCTAGGTGCAGAAGTCGCGGGCAAGATTGTCAGATTGAACGTTGTTAAGGGGGATATGGTTAAAGCTGGACAAGCCATTGCCCAGATAGATAAGGGTGATTTAGAGATTCAACTAGAGCGAGCCTCGGCTTTATATCGCTTGAAGCAGAAAGAGTTTAAAGCGGCGCAGTCACTGAAGAAAAGAGGGCTGCAAGGCGAAATCGCCTACACCACAGCAGAGGCTTCATTAACAGAAGCAAAAGCCATGATGCGCAATGCGGAATTGGCTTTAAAGAATACTGTCATTACTTCGCCTTTTTCGGGTGTGGTTCAAGACTTAATGGTTGAACTTGGTGACTTTGTTGGGGTTGGCGATCCGGTCGCGGGCGTGATTGATCTCGATCCTCTGGTCATCGAAGCCGATGTCAGTGAACGTCATATCCAGCATTTGTTAGTTAATCAGTCCGCTTTGGTTCGCTTGTTGGGAAGAGAAGAAGCGGAAGGTCGCTTGCGTTATGTTTCTCGAATCTCTTCGGCCTCTACCAATACTTTCCCAATCGAGATTGAAATTGATAATTCCAAAGGCCTATTACCTGCAGGTGTCAGTGCCGAAGTAAAACTCAACCTAGAAACAAGAAACGCAATCAAGATAACACCGGCGATGCTGGCATTGGATGAGGCGGGTAACCTCGGGGTCAAAACGTTGGTTTCAGTCGATGACTCACCAACTGTGAAATTTGTAGGCATTCAGCTAGTGAAGGCAGAACAAGATGGAGTGTGGCTCACGGGTTTAGGTCAACGTGTTGACATCATCACTGTAGGCCAAGGCTTTGTGCGTGATGGTGATTCTGTGATTGCTGTTGAGCAAGGTGCTGAACCCTCAAATGTAACCGCAGAGTAGGAGATTGCCGATGTATTCAATTATTGATGCAGCCTTGTCTCGCGCTCGAACAATGCTTTCCCTTTTGGCGCTTATCTTGGTCGCTGGTGTCGTCACTTATATCACGATCCCCAAAGAATCGAGCCCAGACATTACTATCCCTATTATCTATGTCTCTGTTGGGCACCAAGGTATTTCGCCAACCGATGCCGAACGCTTATTGGTTAGGCCGATAGAGCAAGAGCTGAGGTCGATTGAAGGCGTAAAAGAGATGACAGCAACCGCAGCAGAAGGGCATGCCTCTGTTGTGTTGGAGTTTAATGTCGGCGTCGATCTCACTAAAGCAATGGCCGATGTGCGTGACGCGGTTGACCTGGCTAAACCAAAACTGCCAGAAGACAGTGACGAGCCGACCGTAAATGAGGTGACGCTGGCTTCTGAGCAACCAGTGCTGTCTGTTGTGCTATTCGGTACCGTTCCTGAGCGCACCATAGTGCAAATTGCCCGAGAGCTTGGAGACAAATTAGAAAGCTATCGCCAAATCCTTGAAGTCGATATTGCGGGCGATCGCGATGATATCGTCGAGATCATTGTCGATCCGTTATTGATGGAGAGTTACAGCTTAGATCAAGCGGATATCTATAATCTGATCGCTCTGAACAATCGAGTGGTTGCCGCTGGTTTTGTTGATACGGGTTATGGGCGTTTCTCTGTCAAAGTCCCTTCGGTATTTAATTCCTTAAAAGACGTGCTTGAGTTGCCTATCAAAGTGGATGGCAAGCAGGTGGTCACTTTTGGCGATGTCGCCACGGTTCGTCGAGCGTTTCGAGACCCAGAGAGCTTTGCTCGTTTAGATGGCAAATCTGCGGTGGTGTTGGATATCAAGAAGCGTGCAGGTGAGAACATCATCGAAACGGTTGAACTAGTCAAAGCGGTAATGGCTGGTGCTCAGCAGCAAGCGGAATGGCCCAATAACCTGTTGGTCAAATATACCTGGGATGAATCTAAAGATGTGAAGATCATGCTTAATGATCTGCAAAATAATATTCTATCCGCCATTATTTTGGTGGTGATCGTTATCATCGCGATTCTTGGTGTGCGTACCGCTTTGTTAGTGGGTATTTCCATTCCTGGCTCATTCCTAACCGGGTTATTGGTTCTTTCGGTGTTTGGCTTAACCGTCAACATCGTGGTGTTGTTCTCTTTGATCATGGCGGTGGGTATGTTGGTTGACGGCGCGATTGTGGTGACCGAATTTGCAGACAGGCGAATGCAAGAGGGTGAAGGGCGTAAAGCCGCTTACCGAGATGCGGCGAAACGGATGGCGTGGCCGATAACTGCATCGACTGCCACAACCTTAGCCGCATTTGCTCCGTTACTGTTTTGGCCGGATGTGACTGGCGAATTCATGAAGTTCCTGCCATTAACTCTGATCGCTACGTTAACTGCCTCATTGATTATGGCGCTGTTGTTTGTGCCAGTATTAGGCGGTTTGATTGGCAAACCGCAATACGTATCGTCTCAGAGCCAAGCTCGAATGGTTGCACTGCATAATGGCGACTTTTCACAAGCCACAGGCTTAACCAAGGCGTATTACCACACACTGTCGATTGCGATTAAGCACCCCTTTAAGATTCTTTGTAGTGCGATACTGCTCGCGGTTGCAGTTGGTTTTACTTATTCAAAAGCGGGTCTAGGTGCTGAGTTCTTCCCAGAAGTTGATCCGCCATTCTTTAACGTCAAAGTTCGTTCTCATGGTGATCTTTCTATCCAAGAGAAAGATGTCATCATGCGCGATATTGAACAGATGATGCTTAATCATGACGAGTTCGATACCGTTTACACTCGAACGGGTGGTGACGACCAAATTGGTTTGATCTCGATAACCCCCGTTGATTGGCAATACCGCCGCAGTGTTAAAGCAATTATTGATGAGCTAAAAGTACAGACCGACCAATACGCTGGTGTTGAGATTGAATATAAGTTTCCTGATGCTGGGCCTCCGGTTGAAAATGACTTAGTGATTGAGCTGTCGGCAAGAACGCCAGAGCAACTTAATCAGGCTGCAAAAATTGTGAGAGGTTGGGCTGATGGCAATCAAGCACTGACCAATATCAGTGATACCGCGAGTAAAGACGGCATCGATTGGAAGGTGGATATTCGCCGCGACGATGCTGCGCGTTTTGCAGCTGATGCGACCTTGGTGGGTAATACCGTTCAATTCGTGACTAATGGTCTCAAGATTGGTGATTATCTGCCCGATGACTCTTCAGAAGAGGTCGATATCTTGGTGCGTTACCCGAATGATAAAAGGGATATCGGACGCTTCGACCAGCTGAGAGTCAAAACACCTGCGGGCTTGGTGCCGATCACCAATTTTGCTCAGATTGTTCCCGACCATAAGCAAGATACGATTAAACGCCTCGATGGTAAGCGTGTGGTGAACATCATGGCGGATATGGAAGAGGGTTATAACCTTGCACTCGATCTGCCAAAGATCGAGCAAGCGTTGAGTGAATTAGGGTTACCGAGTAGCGTAGAATTTCGTATCCGTGGGCAAAACGAAGAACAAGAAAACTCTTCAGCCTTTTTACAAAGTGCTTTCTTGGTTGCTTTGGCGGTAATGGCTTTGATTCTGATTACTCAGTTTAATAGTTTCTATCAAGCATTCCTGATTCTGAGTGCGGTGTTGTTCTCAACGGTTGGTGTGTTTGTTGGTCTGCTAATCTTCCAGCGCCCGTTTGGCATCGTGATGTCTGGTATTGGAGTGATTGCACTGGCAGGTATCGTGGTGAACAACAATATCGTGCTGATCGACACCTATAACCAGCTAATCAAAAGAGGCTTGGATAAGCGAGATGCGATTCTAAGAACCGGTGTTCAACGTTTAAGACCTGTAATGCTGACTACGGTCACCACCATTTTAGGCTTAATGCCGATGGTGTTAGAGATGAACATCGACCTGATTAATCAAAAGATAGAATTCGGCGCTCCGAGTACGCAGTGGTGGTCACAACTCGCTACGGCAATTGCCGGGGGCTTAGCTTTTGCGACAGTACTAACCTTGGTACTGACACCATGTCTGTTAATGCTAGGCCGAGACAAGAAGACTGAAAAATAGTAGATGTAGTGGTTCGATGAACATAAAAAAGAGCACCTTGACGGGCGCTCTTTTCGTTGGTTTATATGGCTATTAACCTAATTGGTCGCTAGTAGCTTAATTAGTCGCTAGCAACTGGCCGTATCGCTCAAGGTTATTCAGTCGAATCTCTGAGTTGGCAATAAAGGTTGCTTTTGCTTTGCCCGTTAACGATTTAGATTGAGGCAATTTCACGGTACGCGCATTTTTATGTACGCCATTAACCAAGAATTCATAATGTAAGTGCGGGCCTGTCACACGGCCTGTACCGCCCAAAGTACCAATGGTTTGGCCTTGTTTTACGCGCTGACCAGTTTTCACCATACGTCGCTTCATGTGCAGGTACTTGGTTATGTAGGTGTTGCTATGGCGGATGAACACGTAGTTACCATTGAATTGGTTGTAACCCGACTTCTGAACAATACCGTCACCGGCTGCCCAGATAGGCGTGCCAACAGGAGCTGCGTAGTCAGTGCCGCGGTGAGCTCGAACCTTACCGGTTACTGGGTGTCTCCTGGTAGGATTAAAGTTCGATGTTACGCGACGAAAATCAATTGGTGAGCGCAAGAACGCTTTCTTCATTGCTCGACCATTTTCATCGAAGTAGTTGCCGCTCTTATCATCCAATACCGCGGTAAATGAGTCGCCTTGGTTTTTGAATACGGCTGCCATGATCTTACCGCGACCAACCACTTCACCTTCAACCACTTTCTCTTGGTATAAGATTTTGAAGTTGTCGTTCTTACGAATATCTAACGCAAAGTCGATATCCCAACCGAAGATGCCCGCCAGTTCCATAATTTGGTTTGCGGTTAAACCTGCGCTTACGCCAGCGTTCCAGAAGTTAGAGGTGATGTTGGCCTCGGCATAATTGTATTGGTATGCCACTTCTTTTTTGTCGAAACTTGATGAGAAAGAATCGCCAGACTTAGTGATCTTGAAGCTTTCAAACGCACTAAGTTGTCGTTTTAACTGAATAAGGTCGTTGTTTTCATCAAAGCCGAACTGCAAGACATCACCAGGTCTTAGATTAGACAGCTGCTTCTTAATATCATTATTGGTATTGAGTAGCGTGATCAGCAGGCGGTATGAGAGGCCTATACGTTCAAATAAAACAGAGGTGCTTTCGCCAGAGCGAACGGTGTATTTCTCCCAATTGAGCACTGCCGTCGGTGGAGCGTCACTTGAGCTAATAAGCGCAGAGGCGTTGATAGTCAGTGGGTAATGTTTTCCCACAACTAAAGCGCCCGAATCGTCACGCAAACTGTTGACGTCGGGGAGTAAGAAAATCGCGACGAAAATTATGGCACTAAAAAATGCGATAAAAGCCCGGTGCAAAATAGGAAGGCGTGCAAAAATAGACAACATGTTCCGGTTCGTTCTGTAAATATTATGAAAATCGACGACGGAATAGTGTAACTGGTTTCAAAATACATCGCTATTCAAGTAAGATGTCTAATTAATGTATTTTTGCCAAATCTGTGGGAGTGAACAAGAATGGCGAGTATTGAAGCTGCACTAGCCGAGATCAAACGTGGCGTAGAAGAACTGATTCCAGAAGACGAACTGATTGCAAAACTAAAAGAAGGTCGTCCTTTACGCATTAAGCTGGGTGCCGATCCAACAGCTCCAGATATCCACCTAGGCCATACGGTTATCTTTAACAAGCTTCGTGCTTTCCAAGAGCTTGGTCATGAAGTGACATTCCTTATCGGTGATTTCACTGCAATGGTTGGTGACCCATCAGGTAAAAACTCAACACGTCCACCGCTAAGCCGCGAAGACGTATTGAAGAATGCTGAAACTTACAAAGAGCAAGTATTCAAGATTCTAGATCCTGCGAAAACGCAAATTCGTTTCAACTCTGAATGGTTATCTGAGCTTGGCGCTGAAGGCATGATTCGTCTTGCTTCTAACCAAACTGTTGCTCGTATGCTTGAGCGTGATGACTTCAAAAAGCGTTACGCTGGTGGTCAACCAATCGCAATCCACGAATTCATGTACCCACTTCTACAAGGTCACGACTCTGTTGCACTAGAGAGCGACGTTGAGCTTGGCGGTACTGACCAGAAGTTTAACCTTCTAATGGGTCGTGAACTGCAAAAAGCAGCAGGTCAAAAACCACAAGCGGTACTGATGATGCCACTACTTGTTGGTCTAGACGGCGTTAAGAAGATGTCTAAGTCTGCGCATAACTACATCGGTATTAGCGAAGCACCAAGCGAGATGTTTGGTAAGATCATGTCTATCTCTGACGATCTAATGTGGAGCTACTACGAGCTGCTGTCTTTCCGTCCTCTTGAAGAAGTTGCGGAACTGAAAGCTGGCGTTGATGCAGGTAAGAACCCGCGTGACGTTAAAGTGCTTCTTGCTAAAGAGATCATTGCTCGTTTCCACAGTGAAGCTGATGCTGAAGCGGCTGAGCAAGAGTTCATTAACCGTTTTGCTAAGAACCAAGTTCCTGATGAAATGCCAGAATTTGAATTCGAAGCAGGCCTGCCAATTGCGAACGTTCTAAAAGAAGCAGGTCTTGTAAACTCGACTTCTGATGCGATGCGTATGATCAAGCAAGGCGCGGCTAAGCTTGAAGGCGAGAAGATTGAAGACAGCAAATTCGTACCTGAAGCAGGTACTGCCGTTTACCAAGTAGGTAAGCGTAAGTTTGCTCGTATTACTATTAAGTAATAATGCACATCAATGATTGACCCAAAGGCATCCACGGATGCCTTTTTTATTGACTTAAAATTGACGAAACTTTGAAACGCCTATTGCTACACTATGCGCGCTGTCAAATTGACAGTAATTCTGGAGATTTTTATGAACAATACCGACCATCCTCCTAGTTTGAATGGAGAAGAATAACCTGTCTCGGTATTGATCTATTGTCCTGCCGTTCAGGTAGGGTATCTTTGTTTTCCCCCGCATTCTTTTCCACACACTAGATTCTAACAAGTAGACACATCAGTAGCTTTCAGCTCTTGGTGCGCTTAGCTGCACGCTCTTGGTGTATTAGCTATAGGCTATTTGTTTTGATGGTCGTTACCTTTGCCAATCGGGAGATTCGCCATGACGGTAATGAACAACACTTTTTTATCTATTGAAGCTCTGTACTCAGAGCAAGACATCCAAGCTGTATCGAATGCATTTCAACAGTACGGACGTGAACAACAAATTAACCTTTTGAACCGAATGCCGCTTGAAGATGCGGTGCTAGTGCTGGGGCAATGCTCTCTTAGTACGATTCAGACTTTACTTAGTGAGCTAGAAGAGCTGGGCTTTGAGAAGCGTTCTCGACATCTAGCTCACCAACTAGGGCTGATCTACTCAGAGGTAGAACCTCAGCAGGGCTACCTTTCTACTGGCGTCATGAGCCACGTTAGGCAGCGTATCGGTTGGATTATTGCGTTAGCACTATTGGGAATCGTCTCAGGGCTTATCATTGCTCAGTATGAAGACATTCTCAGTCAGTTGGTACTTTTGGCAATCTACATGCCGGTAATTGCTGCTGCTGGTGGTAACACCGGAACACAAGCCGCGACTTTGGTGATTAGAGCCTTAGCCACCGGTGAGTTGAAAAAACGCCAATGGGCTAACGTTCTGTGGAAAGAGTTTAGAGTTGCTATTTGTCTAGCTCTAGCGATTGCTGTAGTGATGATTGGACGTATTTTGCTATTCAGTGAAAACCAATCGACAGGTGGCTATGACATCAACATGATTGCGTTAGCGATTGCGGTCGCGCTGTTTATTCAGGTGACCATATCTACCGTACTCGGCGGAGGGTTACCGATAGTTGCTAGGCTATTTAAGCTTGATCCAGCGGTGTTAGTGAGCCCTGTGCTTGCTTCGATAGTGGATATCTCAGGAATGTGGATCTACTTCACTGTCGTGAACTCATTCCTAGGAATCGCTTAAAAGCTGATAAAAATAGCTAAATACATCTGAGAAACAAAAATGGCGCTGAAGATTGAGAGTCTTCAGCGCCATTTTTATTGTTTAAGTAGAAGTTTACACAGAGCTAAGCATTACTTAGATTTGCTTTGTGTTTGACTGAACTCGACCACATCTTTGTAGAAAGCACGCTCAAACTGGGTGATAGGTGCTTCTACTGGTTTGTTTGGATCTTGTTCTTCAGGGAAGTAATCACGGACAAATTGCACAAACAGAGAGTTTGGTTTTCCCGCTTTATCTAATCCGTATCCCGCCATGTTGTAACTGCCGTATAGAGAACCACTTTTGGCGATAATGTTGCCTTGAATCGGTGCTTTTCTCATGCTTTGACGGTATTTGAGCGTTCCATCAGTGCCAGATGTAGGCATAGCCTCAATCAGGTTGAGCTGTTGATCGTTTTCCCAGATATAACGAAGCACTTGAGCCATGGTCTGTGACCTCATTCGGTTATTTCTAGATAGCCCTGAACCATCGACGAGCTGCGCTTTACTGAGGTCAATATTAGCCTTGGTTAGCAATATCTGCTTTATCGCTTCAGTACCGTTATTGAAACTGCCTGGTTGAACATAAAATGTCGCTCCTAGCGTTTTAGTTAGATTATCTGCGATAAGGTTATCTGACTTCTTGAGCATGATATCGAGCAGTTCAGGAAGCTTTTCTGAGTTGTGACTAGCGACTAACGTGGTTTTGTCTGCTTTAGTTTTTTTACCAATAATCACATCACCTTTTACTTCGATTTTCAGTTCTTTGAGAAGCGATGTAACGACTTGATAGGTGTAAAGCTCAGGATTTTGAATCGCGAACTTGAGTGGCAGTGGCTTTTTACGTTCAACTAAGCAACCAGAGAGCTTGTAAGTGTTATCTGGTGTCGTGATGAGCTCCAAGTCGCATTGTGTTGCCTTCTGCCCAGAGCGAGTTACCGTGGAAGCGGTGGTCGTCACGTCTATCGGATAGTGAGCGGGAATATAAACGCGTGTCGCACCATTATCTTTTGTATAAATAGAGGCTTGTGCGCAGTTGCTGTCTAAGGTCATTGCACTAGAAGGCGCGCTGTAACAAACCCCTAGAATGTCCCAAGGCCAACCCACCGCTCGCTGATAGCCCGTAAAAGTCGAGTTATCTAGGTATAAGTTGCCTTTGATGGTTCTGGATTGAGATTTTGCGTATTGAGCTAAAAGACTTTTAAGCTGTTCTCGTTGCAGCGTTGGGTCGCCACTAAATGAAATGATTGAGTCATTCCCTGAACGAGCAATGCTGGTCGTGTAGTGAAAGTCATTCCCTAACTCCAACTTAGCCGCCAAAGCAGTCACCAGCTTTAAAGTACTAGCGGGTGGATAGAAGCCATCAATGTTGGAATTCATTTTGTTTGAATCGCCTTTCAGGGATTCCAAAATTACACTGGTGCTACTGCCATCAGGCAGTTTATCTAGAGGGGGGTAAGCGAAAGCGTTAACTGAGAAAGCGCTAATGGAAAAACTACATACAAGTAGTGTGGATAGAAGGCGCATAGAAGATTTCTTGGATGGCTGATGTTTTCAGTATACAGATATAAAAAACGCCCGCTAGATAGCGGGCGTTTTGATTCTAGATAACAAGGATACTTGTTAACAGATTAGAATGCGTATTTTAGACCTAGACGTAGAGTGTCTTCTGCGTCTTTAGCACCACTAGTGCTTTCGTCCATGTTGTTTAGCATGTAAGCAACGTAAGCATTTAGGTTTTTGTTAAATGCGTAATCACCAGTGACCTCGAAGAAATCACTTTTATCAATAGTTTGACCAATTACATCTTGCTCAGTTTTTTGGTATGCACCCATTAGAGTGAAGCCGTTACCAAAGCCGTAAGTCGCGGCAAATTCCATACCGTTGAAGTCAGAACTTGTCTTATCGTTTGTTTCACCTGTAGTGTATGTACCTGCTAGGTATAGAGAGTCAAGCGTGTAGTTCACACCAGCGATGATAGCGTTGCCAGAACCTGCACCAACAGTATCACCGTTATCACCAGCAGAGTAACCAAGACCGAAGCCTAGACCCATTGGCAGAGTGTAGATACCAGAAACACCGTAAGCGTCAGTATCTTTCTCTTCACCAGCAACGAAACTTGCTTTTACTGTTAGCGCGTCAAATTCGCCAGTGTAAAGGATGGTGTTGTTGATTTGCTCGTTACCAGCGTTGATGAATTCTTTTTGAGCACCAGTAAATGTCGTTACATCAGACATTTGAGAGATTTGTACTGCTGCTGTATCTTGGCGACCAAATGATACTGCACCGAAATCACCTTGAAGACCAGCAAACATGTAACGCTGTTTGAAGTCTTCATTAGCAGTGTTGTCGCTTGAAGAGTTCACTGTTTGCTCAGCTTCGTAGAAACCGAAGCCGCTTAGTGATTCGTTGATTTCTGTAGTACCGCCAACATTTAGACGGAAACGGCTGTTGTTAGCCATTGTACCTTCAATTTCGTCACCACCGTTACCAATGAAATCACCACGGAATTCCGCGCGACCACCAACGTTTAGTTCTGTGCCATCTTGGCTGTATACGTTTGCTGCATTTGCGCCAGCTGATACTGTTGCCGCTACTGCTAGAGCGATCAGAGTCTTGTTGTTCATGTTATTAATTCCTAATTACTGTCCATAGAAGTTTTATCAAGGATTTGAACCCTTTTGTGTATTGCCTGTATTAATCAGGCTTCATAATCATGATTAGAACAGAAGTCTGAAAAATGCCAGTGCAATCCATGGGTTACTTTTTACCTCTAAAGTTCCATAGTCAGTTAGTAAAATGATATAAAACTAAAAAATGAACACTGTTTTATTATATCTATTGTTGTTTAAGTGCATGTTTTAAATTGATTTTTATAAAAGTGTGATCTGTGTTTATTTTGTTTGTTTTTTGTTTTTTTAGGTATTTAACTCTCTACTTATTGATAGGGGAGTTATTATTCATTTTTGTGATATCTGTAATTTAGACCTAGATAAAGCTTTTATAACGCAAAGTGGAATAAAGGTGATTTAGCCATAAAGTTTGTTTACACTAAGCCAAATCGTTTTGTTTCTATCACCCAATAAATGCGTTGGGTGTATTTATGTTGGCCAAAGAAAGCTTTGGCATAGAGGTAAAAAATGGAAAAGGTTCCAATGACAGTACGTGGCGCTCAGCAGCTACGTGACGAATTAGATCGCCTACTTAAGCTACGCCCTGTTATCTCAGCAGCTATTGGTGAAGCACGTGAACTAGGTGACCTGAAAGAGAATGCTGAATACCACGCTGCTCGTGAAGAGCAGGGTATTTGTGAAGCTCAGATCCGTGATATTGAATATAAGCTATCACTGGCTCAGATCATCGATGTAACGCAAATGGATAATACGGGCAAGATTATCTTTGGTACGACAGTGACGCTGATTGATGTGGATACCGATGATGAGTTCCGCTACCAAATCGTTTCAGAAGACGAAGCAGACATCAAAACGGGTCGTATTTCTGTGAAATCGCCAATTGCTCGCGGCCTTATCGGTAAAATGGAAGGCGACGAAGTCATGATCTCTACCCCTGGTGGTGACAAAGACTTCGAAATTGACAAAGTAGAATATATCTAATTGAATTTTCTTTGTTTCTGATAAGTAAAAAGGTCGCTAAATGCGACCTTTTTCGTTTCTCACGCTACACTAAAAGATAAACGCTGTGGCTTCCTATAAGTGAAGTTAGCTTATATTAAGCTCGCTTATTTACGTGGAATCTCGATTTTACGTGCTTCTGACTGACGGAACAGTACTAGAACTTTACCGATAGTCTGTACTTTCTCAGCTTTAGTCTCACGTACAATTGCATCGATAATCAGTTGCTTAGTCTCACGGTCTTCTGATGCAACTTTAATCTTGATCAGTTCGTGGTGGTCTAGAGCTAATTCGATTTCCGCTAGAACAGCTTCAGTAAGTCCATTTGCGCCCATTAGCACAACAGGTTTTAAACTGTGAGCTAGGCCCTTTAGATGCTGCTTTTGTTTGGTACTTAGGTTCATTACGCGGCCAATTTTCTTTACTATTAGGGTTGAAAAAACCTATTTTAACGCCATCTAAAGCTGAAGACTATAATTTATTCAGCAATTAGTACTTTCCTCCAATTTAGGTATCCAATGAGCAAACAGAAACACTCGGCCAGTTCAGGCCGTTGGTTGAAGGAACACTTCGACGACAAGTACGCAAATGAAGCAAGAAAGAAAGGCTATCGTTCACGTGCTTATTTCAAAATGGAAGAGATTCAAACGAAAGATAAATTGCTGTCTCCTGGGATGACCATTGTGGATTTGGGTGCAGCACCTGGCGGTTGGTCTCAATATGCTGCTAAGATTGTTGGAGACAACGGACAAATCATTGCGTGTGACTTGTTACCAATGGACCCGATTGCTGGTGTTAGCTTTTTACAAGGCGATTTCCGCGAAGAAGCTGTGCTAGATGCCTTGTTGGAACGTATACAACCAAACATGGTTGATGTCGTGATGTCAGATATGGCACCTAATATAGCCGGCAACAATTCTGTGGATCAGCCAAGAGCTATGTATTTAGTTGAATTAGCTTTGGATATGTGTCGACAAGTTCTAGCTACCAATGGTAGTTTTGTTGTAAAAGTATTCCAAGGCGAAGGGTTTGACCAATACGTTAAGGACGTCCGCGAGATGTTTAAAACAGTAAAAGTTAGAAAACCCGACTCTTCTCGAGCTCGATCTCGTGAAGTGTTTATCGTAGCCACTGGTTACAAAGGTTAACGATTCTCTTTCAAGAGTGAGAGTTAACAACATGGCTACAGGTTACAAACTGTAGTACCCTACCTTTAATTACAATTAGTTATCGAGAGGCTTACACCTTGAGTGACATGGCAAAAAATTTAATTCTGTGGCTTGTTATCGCGGTAGTGTTGATGTCGGTATTCCAGAGCTTCGGCCCTGGGGAAAGTAACGGCAGAGCAGTAGATTACACCACGTTTGTACAGGAAGTTGGCCAAGGCCAGATTCAAGACGCACAGTTCAATAACAGCGAAATCACTTTCACACGTCGTGGTGGTGGTTCTAAGTATGTAACTTACATGCCTGTTTATGATCAAAAGCTTCTTGATGACTTAATTAATCAAAACGTAAAAGTTCAGGGTACACCACCTGAAGAGCAGAGCCTGCTTGGCACTATCTTCATCTCATGGTTCCCAATGATCTTACTGATTGGTGTGTGGATTTTCTTCATGCGTCAAATGCAAGGCGGCGGCGGCGGTAAAGGCGCGATGTCTTTCGGTAAGAGTAAAGCTCGAATGATGAGCGAAGAACAAATCAAAACGATGTTTGCTGATGTTGCTGGTTGTGACGAAGCAAAAGAAGACGTGAAAGAGCTTGTGGATTACCTTCGTGACCCAAGCCGCTTCCAAAAGCTAGGTGGTAAGATCCCGACAGGTATCCTGTTGGTTGGTCCTCCTGGTACCGGTAAAACATTGCTTGCAAAAGCGATTGCCGGTGAAGCGAAAGTACCGTTCTTTACTATCTCTGGTTCTGACTTCGTTGAAATGTTTGTTGGTGTTGGTGCATCTCGTGTGCGTGACATGTTCGAACAAGCGAAGAAAGCAGCACCTTGTATCATCTTTATCGATGAAATCGATGCTGTAGGTCGTCAACGTGGCGCGGGTGTTGGTGGTGGTCACGATGAACGTGAACAAACACTGAACCAAATGCTGGTTGAGATGGATGGTTTCGAAGGTAACGAAGGTATTATCGTTATCGCTGCGACTAACCGTCCAGACGTACTAGACCCTGCATTACTTCGTCCTGGTCGTTTTGACCGTCAAGTTGTGGTTGGTCTACCGGATGTACGTGGTCGTGAACAGATTCTTAAAGTACACATGCGTAAAGTGCCACTATCAGGTGATGTTGAACCATCACTGATTGCTCGTGGTACTCCAGGCTTCTCTGGTGCAGATCTTGCGAACCTTGTGAACGAAGCGGCGCTATTTGCTGCTCGTGGTAACAAGCGCAATGTATCTATGGTTGAGTTTGAACTTGCGAAAGACAAAATTATGATGGGTGCAGAGCGCCGTTCAATGGTTATGTCTGAAGAAGTAAAAGAGTCAACGGCTTACCACGAAGCGGGTCACGCAATTGTTGGTCGTTTGGTGCCGGAGCACGATCCAGTGTACAAGGTGTCAATCATTCCACGTGGTCGTGCGCTTGGTGTAACTATGTATCTACCTGAGCAAGACCGCGTAAGCATGTCTCGCCAACATCTAGAATCAATGATCTCTAGCTTGTACGGTGGTCGTCTTGCTGAAGAACTTATCTACGGTAAAGACAAAGTTTCGACTGGTGCGTCTAACGATATCGAACGTGCAACTGATATTGCTCGTAAGATGGTAACGCAGTGGGGCTTCTCTGAAAAACTGGGTCCTCTTCTATATGCTGAAGAAGAAGGCGAAGTTTTCCTAGGTCGCGGTATGAGCCAAGCGAAACATGTTTCTGACGATACGACTAAGCTGATCGATGAAGAAATTCGTATTCTAATCGACCGCAACTATGCTCGTGCGAAGCAAATTCTTGAAGAGAACATGGATATCATGCACTCGATGAAAGACGCGCTAATGAAGTTTGAAACGATTGATGCAGGTCAGATTGATGACTTGATGGAACGTAAAGACGACATTCGTGAGCCAGCTGGTTGGGGTGATCAGGCGAAAGCAGAACCTGCAAAGGAAGAAGCTAAACCTGAAGCGAAATCAGAAGAAGCAACAGCCGAACCAAAAGCTGAAGAGTCGAAAGTTGAAGAAGTTAAATCTGAAACAGATGATGCTCAAAACAAAGATTCTTAATTGCTAAGCTTTAAATTAAAACCCTGAGTACGCTCAGGGTTTTTCTGTTTCTAGCCCAAGATGTTTTTACCTTTAAGACCCGCCTTCCATGATATTAAAAGCACATAATAAAACGCTCGTTTTAGACCGCCCACATGTGATGGGTATCCTCAATGTTACGCCTGACTCTTTCTCTGATGGCGGAAAATTCAATTCATTAGATAATGCTTTACTGCAAGCAGAGCGAATGATTCAAGCTGGTGTTAGCATTATTGACATTGGTGGTGAATCAACTCGCCCGGGAGCGCCTGACGTTCCTTTAGAAGAAGAGCTCGCTCGCGTTATTCCTGCCATTAAAGCAATTCGCGCCAAGTTCGATGTGTGGATCTCTATTGATACCAGTAAAGCTGAAGTGATGCGCCAAGCCGTTGAAGCAGGGGCTGATTTGATCAATGATGTGCGCGCACTGCAAGAGCCCGGAGCTTTAGAGGCGGCGGCCGATGCTAATGTGCCAGTTTGCCTGATGCACATGAAAGGTCAGCCAAGAACTATGCAAGCCAACCCAAATTACGATGATGTTCTAACGGATGTTGAAGCGTTCTTAAAAGAAAGGGTGGAGGCCTGTGAGGCTGTTGGTATATCAAAAGAGCAGCTGATTCTGGATCCTGGCTTTGGTTTTGGTAAAACTATTGAGCATAATTACCACCTATTAGCGCACCTTGAAAAATTTCACAGTCTTGGATTGCCAGTCTTAGCGGGGATGTCGAGAAAGTCGATGATCTTTAAGCTACTAGACAAAGCCCCAGCAGATTGCATGGTAGCTAGCGTCACTTGCGCTACTATCGCTGCAATCAAAGGCGCACAAATTATTCGCGTTCACGATGTTGAAGATACATTGGAAGCGATGAAGATAATCGAAGTGATGAATAACAATCACTAATCATAATTAAGGGAAATCAATATGTCTGATAAGAGACGTTACTTCGGCACAGATGGTGTACGTGGCAAAGTTGGCCAGTACCCGATTACACCTGATTTTGTTCTGAAGCTTGGCTGGGCTGCGGGTCGTGTTCTTGCGAAGCAAGGCACAAAGAAAGTCATTATTGGTAAAGATACTCGTATCTCTGGCTACATGCTTGAGTCTGCGCTAGAAGCTGGCCTTGCTGCTGCAGGTCTTCAGGCTACGTTTACTGGCCCAATGCCAACACCTGCTGTTGCTTACCTAACTCAAACCTTCCGCGCTGAAGCGGGTATTGTTATCTCTGCATCGCACAACCCATACTACGATAACGGTATCAAGTTCTTCTCTTCTGAGGGAACAAAACTGCCGGACGATATCGAGTTGGCGATTGAAGCAGAATTGGATAAAGACATCGAATGTGTTGATTCCTTCGAGCTTGGTAAAGCAGTACGCTTGAACGATGCCGCTGGTCGTTACATCGAGTTCTGTAAAAGTACGTTCCCGCATAACATGACACTAGCTGGCATGAAGATCGTTATCGATTGTGCACATGGTGCGACTTACCACATTGCGCCTGCTGTATTTAAAGAGCTTGGTGCTGAGGTTGTTGCGATTGGTGTTGAGCCAAACGGTACTAACATTAACCACGAAGTCGGTGCGACGGATGTACGTGCTCTGCAAGCAAAAGTGGTTGAAGAGAAAGCGGCATTAGGCCTTGGCTTTGATGGTGATGGTGACCGTATCATCATGGTTGACGAGCTAGGCAACAAAGTGGATGGTGACCAAATTGCTTACATCATTGCTCGTGATGCACTACGTCGCGGTGAGTTGAAAGGCGGCGTTGTTGGTACACTAATGACCAACCTTGGTATGGAAAACGGCCTTAAGCAGTTAGGTATTCCGTTTGTTCGTGCTGCTGTTGGTGACCGTTACGTGATGGAGCAGCTTCTTGCTAAAGGCTGGAAGATCGGTGCTGAAAACTCGGGGCACGTTATCCTACTAGATAAAGTGACGACGGGTGATGCTATCGTTGCTGCTCTACAAGTGTTGGCTTCAGTTGTTGATAGTGAAATGACACTGAATGAGCTGTCTCAGGGCATGATGTTATACCCTCAAGTTCTAGAAAACGTTCGTTTCAGCGGAGATTCAAACCCATTGGAAGCCGAAGCGGTAAAAGCAGCGGTTGTTGAAGTAGAAGCTGAGCTTGGCGAGAAAGGTCGTGTGCTATTACGTAAGTCTGGTACCGAGCCACTACTGCGTGTCATGGTTGAAGGCGAAGATGCAGAGCTTGTTCAAGCGTCTGCGCTTAAGATTGCAGATGCAGTAAAAGCAAACTGCTAATTTAACCTTTTACTTAGCCGGCGCAACGAATAGCGCCTGTGATTAGAAGTGATTGAGTTATATCACGGTCAAAAGAGACGTAAATGAGTTTTGTGTCGCTTTTGACCTTTTTTTGACCATTCACTTGGTAAAGGCTTATTTTTTAGCAAATTCTCCTTGTCAGCCATCGTCGCATTCGCTAGTATTGCTCGGCCTTCAGTTAGGAGGTCGCTAGCCTTGTTCTTAAAAATAGTTTTTTGAACGGCGCTGGCTCAACAATTAGGAACATAGGTGGAAAAATGTTTACAGTTCTACTTGTGATTTACCTGTTGGCAGCGCTTGGTGTAATTGGCCTAGTGTTGATTCAACAAGGTAAAGGCGCAGATATGGGAGCCTCTTTCGGTGCTGGCGCTTCAAACACTGTGTTTGGTGCTGGTGGCTCAGGAAATTTCCTTACCCGAATGACTGCAATTTTTGCAACTACATTTTTTATCCTTAGCTTAGTGCTTGGTAATATGTCTACACATAAAACTGAGTCACAATGGATTGACCCGACCCAAGGTCAGGTAATTCAACAAGCTGATGATGCAGTGAGTGAAGTTCCGGCGCAAGGCGACGAAATTCCACAATAATCTGTAAAGATTTGATGCCGAGATGGTGAAATTGGTAGACACGCTAGCATGAGGTGCTAGTGCCTTAGGGTGTGAGGGTTCGAGTCCCTCTCTCGGCACCATGTTTACAAACTTGTAAAACATCTTGTTGGGCGTATAATGCTCGCAAGTCGGACGCGGGATGGAGCAGTTTGGTAGCTCGTCGGGCTCATAACCCGAAGGTCGTCGGTTCAAATCCGGCTCCCGCAACCACATTTCAATGCTATTATATAGCTTGTATTGGTAGCAAGTTTGCACAGTGTGAACCTCACTGTGAGTTAAGTGCGATATCGAATGTGATGGCACTTAACATATAAGGGTCCAGCAACAAAAACCCCGGCTTATACGGGGTTTTTTGTTATCTAAGCATTTGTAAATGTATTTAGATAATGTTTGCTTGGAATTTAAATTGGGCTTTGAGCCCTTTTTTTGTTTCTGGAGTGGTTAAATGACTGGTTTAGAAAGACAACTTACTGAAATGCTTGACGCTCCAGTAGCAGCATCAGGTTATGAGTTAGTTGGATTAGAATTTATTCGTGCTGGTGAGCACTCAACGCTACGTATTTACATCGATTCACCAAACGGTATCAATGTAGATGATTGCGCTGAAGTTAGTCACCAAGTAAGTGCCGTAATGGACGTTGAAGATCCAATTTCAGTGGCTTATAACCTTGAAGTGTCTTCACCAGGTTTAGAGAGACCACTGTTCAAAGCAGAGCATTACCAACAATTTATTGGTCACGAGGTAAGCATCGTTTTGAAAATGGCTGTCGGCAACCGTCGTAAATGGAAAGGTGATATCCAATCTATCGAAGGCGAGACAGTGAAAGTATTGGTTGAAGGACAAGAAGAAGAATTCGTCCTGAGCAATATTGCGAAAGCTAACCTGATCCCTAAATTTTAGTTCTCCTAGAGAGAAGAGCTTAAGAGGCTAGATTAATGAACAAAGAAATTTTGGCGGTAGTAGAAGCTGTTTCAAATGAGAAAGCAGTTCCTCGTGAGCGTATTTTTGAAGCGCTTGAAATCGCGCTTGCAACGGCAACAAAAAAGAAAAGCGAACTAGAAATTGAAGTTCGCGTTGAAATTGACCGTAAAACGGGTGATTTCGAAACTTTCCGTCGTTGGGAAGCTGTTGAGGAAGTTGAATTCCCAACAAAAGAAATCTCTATTGAAGCTGCAAAGTACGATGACCCAGAGATCGAACTTGGCGGTTTCATTGAAGATGATATCGAATCAGTAACGTTTGACCGTATTACGACTCAAACGGCTAAGCAAGTTATCGTACAGAAAGTACGTGAAGCTGAACGCGCTCAAATCGTTGAGCAGTTCATCGATAACGAAGGCGAGCTAGTAACTGGCGCAGTTAAGAAAGTTAACCGTGACACTATTATCCTAGACCTAGGTAACAACGCTGAAGCGGTAATCCTTCGTGATGACCAACTTCCTCGTGAAAACTTCCGTCCAGGTGACCGTGTTCGTGGTCTTCTTTACGCAGTTAAACCAGAAGCTCGTGGTTTCCAGCTTTTTGTTACTCGTTCGAAGCCAGAAATGCTAGCTGAACTATTCCGTGTTGAAGTGCCTGAGATTGGTGAAGAGCTAATTGAACTTAAAGGTGCTGCACGTGACGCTGGTTCTCGTGCTAAAATCGCTGTGAAAACAAACGACAAACGTATTGACCCAGTTGGTGCGTGTGTTGGTATGCGTGGCGCACGTGTACAAGCTGTTTCTAACGATCTTGGTGGTGAGCGTATTGATATCGTTCTTTGGGATGATAACCCGGCTCAATTCGTAATCAACGCAATGGCTCCTGCTGATGTTGCTTCAATCATCGTTGATGAAGACGCACACTCTATGGATATCGCTGTTGAAGCGGATAACCTAGCACAAGCGATTGGCCGTAGCGGTCAAAACGTACGTCTAGCTTCTCAACTTACTGGTTGGGAACTGAACGTAATGACTGTTGCTGATCTTGAGAAGAAGCACCAAGAAGAAGCAGTTGCTTCTATTGAAAACTTCATGAAGCACCTAGACATTGAAGAAGACTTTGCTCAAATGCTTGTTGAAGAAGGCTTCTCTACGCTTGAAGAAGTAGCATACGTTCCTGTGAACGAGCTTCTTGAAGTAGATGGTCTAGACGAAGGTATCGTTGAAGAACTACGTAACCGCGCAAAAGACGCACTGACTACTCTAGCGCTAGCGAAAGAAGAAACTTTCGACGGTGTTGAGCCTGCTGAAGACTTACTTGCACTTGAAGGTCTTGAGCGTGAAATGGCTTACAAGCTAGCAGCAAAAGGCGTTGCGACATTGGAAGACCTAGCTGACCAAGGCGTTGATGAACTAGAAGGCATCGAAGACCTAACTGCAGAGCGTGCAGGCGAGCTAATTATGGCTGCGCGTAACATCTGTTGGTTCGGCGACGAAGAATAATTCAGCAAGGAGAGAAAGCGGTATGACACAATTAACAGTTAAAGCACTGAGTGAAGAGATTGGTACGCCAGTTGACCGCTTAATTGAACAACTTGCTGATGCAGGCATGAAGAAAGCAGGGTCGGATCAAGTGACTGATTCAGAGAAGCAAACATTGCTAACGCACCTTAAAAAGGAGCACGGCGATACTTCAGGCGAAACAGAACCGACTCGTTTAACTCTTCAACGCAAGACCCGCAGCACGCTAAGTGTTGCCGCTGGAGGCGGTAAGAGTAAGGATGTTCAAGTAGAGGTACGTAAAAAGCGTACTTACGTGAAGCGCAGCACTATTGAAGATGAAGCGAAACGTGAAGCTGAGGAAGTAGCTAATCGTGAAGCGGAAGAGAAAGCACAACGCGATGCTGAAGAGCAAGCGAAACGTGATGCTGCAGAGAAAGCACAGCGCGAAGCCGAAGAAAAAGTAACACGTGAAGCGGATGCAAAACGTGAAGCTGAAGAGAAGGCTCAACGCGCACAAGCTGAAAAGGCTAAAAAAGACATGAATTCAAAAAATGCAGACGCTAACGCACAAGCGAAAAAAGAAGCGGATGAACTTAAAGCTCGTCAAGAGCTAGAAGCAACTCGTAAAGCAGAAGCTGAAGCAGCTAAGCTTGTTGAAGAAGCTCGTAAGTTAGCAGAAGAGAACCAAGAACGTTGGTCTGAAGAAGAGAAGAAGAAGAAAGAGCAAGAGAAATCTGCGGATTACCATGTGACTACTTCTACTTACGCTCGTGAAGCTGAAGATGCGGCAGATAAGAAAGATGAGAAAGCACCTCGTCGTCGCAAGAAGAAAGCAGCTCCTGCTAACCAACCTGCAAACAACCGTGGTGGTCGTAACCAACGTGGTCGTGGCGGTAAAGGTAAGCTTGCTAAACCAACTTCAATGCAGCAAGGCTTCGATAAGTCAGCGACTGTTGCTAAATCTGACGTTGCTATCGGCGAAACTATCGTTGTTTCTGAACTGGCTAGCAAAATGTCAGTTAAAGCAACTGAAGTTATCAAAGTAATGATGAAGATGGGCGCTATGGCGACTATCAACCAAGTGATCGACCAAGAAACAGCACAACTTGTTGCTGAAGAAATGGGTCACAAGGTAATCCTACGTAAAGAAAACGAACTTGAAGAAGCAGTACTAGCTGACCGTGATAGCGATGCTATCGCTGAAGGTCGTGCTCCTGTTGTTACTATCATGGGTCACGTTGACCACGGTAAAACTTCAACACTTGATTACATTCGTAAAGCACACGTTGCTTCTGGCGAAGCTGGCGGTATCACGCAGCACATTGGTGCTTACCACGTAGATACTGACAACGGCATGATCACTTTCCTTGATACTCCTGGACACGCGGCGTTTACAGCTATGCGTGCTCGTGGTGCTCAAGCGACAGATATCGTTGTACTTGTTGTTGCAGCAGACGATGGCGTAATGCCACAAACAATCGAAGCAATCCAGCACGCGAAAGCGGCAGGCGTTCCTCTGATTGTTGCTGTGAACAAGATCGATAAAGAGGGTGCAAACCCAGACAACGTTAAGAATGAGCTAGCTCAATACGACGTTATCCCTGAAGAATGGGGCGGTGAGAACATCTTCGTTCACATCTCTGCAAAACAGGGTACAAACATCGATGGTCTTCTAGAAGCAATCCTTCTTCAGTCTGAAGTTCTTGAGCTTACAGCGGTTAAAGAAGGCATGGCGTCTGGTGTTGTTGTTGAATCTCGTCTTGATAAAGGTCGCGGTCCAGTTGCAACAGTACTAGTACAGTCTGGTACTCTAAATAAAGGCGACATCGTTCTTTGTGGTCAAGAGTACGGCCGTGTTCGTGCAATGCGCGATGAGAACGGCAGAGACATCGAAACTGCAGGTCCATCTATCCCTGTAGAAATTCTAGGTCTTTCTGGTGTACCTGCATCAGGTGACGAAGCGACTGTTGTACGTGATGAGCGTAAAGCACGTGAAGTTGCGAACTACCGTCAAGGTAAATTCCGTGATGTTAAACTAGCTCGCCAACAAAAAGCGAAACTAGAGAACATGTTCGCGAACATGACGGCTGGCGAAGTTGCTGAGCTTAACGTTGTACTTAAAGCTGACGTTCAAGGTTCTGTAGAAGCGATTGCTGACTCTCTACTGAAACTGTCTACTGACGAAGTTAAAGTGAACATCGTAGGTTCTGGTGTTGGTGGTATTACTGAAACTGATGCAACTCTTGCTGCAGCTTCTAACGCTATCATCCTTGGTTTCAACGTTCGTGCTGACGCAACTGCGCGTAACACGGTTCAGAACGAAAACCTAGATCTACGTTACTACTCAATCATTTACCAACTGATTGACGAAGTTAAACAGGCGATGGGCGGTATGCTTGCTCCTGAATTCCGTCAAGAGATCATTGGTCTTGCACAAGTTCGTGACGTATTTAAGTCGCCTAAACTTGGCGCAATCGCTGGTTGTATCGTTACTGAAGGTACGATTAAGCGTAGCAACCCAATCCGTGTACTTCGTGAAAACGTTGTTATCTACGAAGGTGAACTAGAGTCACTTCGTCGCTTTAAAGATGACGTTCAAGAAGTTAAGAACGGTTACGAGTGTGGTGTCGGCGTTAAGAACTACAACGACGTTCGCGTTGGTGACCAGATCGAAGTATTCGAAATCGTTGAGGTTAAACGTACTCTAGACTAATCAGTCTGTACGACTCGACATATTGACTAAGGTTACTAACATTACTAGTAAAGGTAATAAGTAATCGGTTGTTGAATACACCATGGGGGGCTGGTAATTACCAAGCCCCCCATCTTTCTAAGTGAGAAAAGAAAATGTCAAAAGAATTTAGCCGCACGCAACGTGTGTCTCAGCAGCTTCAAAAAGAGCTTGCGCTTATCCTACAACGTGAAGTTCGTGACTCACGTATTGGTATGGTAACTATCTCAGACGTAGAAGTGTCTCGTGACCTTGCTTACGCAAAAGTGTTCGTGACTTTCCTGTGTGTTGGTGAGCAAACTCCTGAATCATGCCTTAAAGCTCTTAAAGAGCATGAAGTGCCAGTTCGTATGGCTCTTGGTAAGCGTATTCGCCACCGTCTAACGCCTGAAGTTCGTTTTACTTACGACAACACACTAGTAGAAGGCATGCGTATGTCTAACCTAGTAAGTGAAGTTCTGAACGATGATAAGCGTAAGCAAGAAGAAGCAGGCCGCACTGACGAAACTCAGTCTAAGGGCGAAGAGTAATGGCTCGCCGTCGTAAAGGTCGCCCTATCAACGGGGTAATTCTATTAGATAAGCCGACTGGCATTTCGTCTAATGATGCACTGCAAAAAGTAAAGCGTATTTACTTTGCAGAGAAGGCAGGGCACACCGGTGCTCTGGATCCTCTTGCGACTGGCATGCTGCCAATTTGTCTTGGTGAAGCAACGAAGTTCTCTCAGTTTCTTCTAGATTCTGATAAGCGCTACGTTGTTATCGCTAAGCTTGGTGAGCGTACCAATACCTCTGACTCTGATGGTGAAGTGGTAGAGACACGTGATGTTAACGTGACTCAAGAACAGCTTGAGCGTTGTATTGCGAGCTTCAAGGGTGAAACCGATCAGATACCATCAATGTTTTCGGCATTGAAGTATCAAGGTAAGCCTTTGTACGAATACGCACGTGCAGGTATCGAGGTTCCTCGTGAGTCTCGTAAGATCACCGTGTACTCTATTGAACTGCTTCGCTTTGAAGGTGATGAAGTTGAAATGGAAGTGCATTGTTCGAAAGGCACATACATCCGCACAATTACCGACGATCTTGGTGAGATGCTAGGTTGTGGTGCTCACGTGACCATGCTTCGTCGTACAGGTGTCGCAAAGTACCCATACGAGCGTATGGTGACTTTGGAGCAGTTAAATGAGATCCTAGAGCAAGCACAGGCGCAAGAAATTGCCCCGAAAGAGCTGCTTGATCCTCTGTTGATGCCAATGGACACTGCCGTTGAAGACTTACCAGAAGTAAACCTGAACGCGGAACTGACTGACTTAGTTCAGCACGGTATGCCAGTTCAGGTTGCTGGTGCGCCAACTGAAGGCACGGTTCGTATGACAAGTGGCGAAGAGAAGCTGTTTGTCGGCGTAGCTCAGATTGCTGAAGATGGCCGAGTTGCACCGAAGCGTTTGGTTGTTTTCAGAGATGAAGAACCACAAGCGTAGCGCTTACATCGAATCAGATCTTAGAGCTGAGTCGTGAAAAGCGAGCAAATAAGACAGAAAGCGAACGCCTAATTTAGGTGGTTCGCTTTTTTCGTTTTTAATGGGTTCGATTGTTATTGCACCAACTGACAAACTTCCCTATAATCCTCGGCTCGCGTAGCGGCTGAATCAGAGATTGGCTGCTACAAATATAAACTTACTCTTATCAGGAGAGAATTATGTCTCTGAATGCAGAAACTAAAGCAGCAATCGTTGCAGAATACGCACAATCTGAAGGCGACACAGGTTCACCAGAAGTACAAGTAGCACTACTTACTGCTTCTATCAACCACCTACAAGGTCACTTCAAAGCGCACAAACACGATCACCACAGCCGTCGTGGTCTACTACGTATGGTTTCTAGCCGTCGTAAGCTTCTTGATTACTTGAAAGGCAAAAACCTTGCTCGTTACCAAGACCTAATCAAGCGTCTAGGCCTACGTCGCTAATAGCGATGTCTGCAAAGACAGTTTGAAGAAAAGGAGCATTTATGCTCCTTTTTTTGTGCCTGTAAGAAAATGCTAGGCTGGATGCTCAGAATATCATCTGGCTTTTTCTGATAGGAAATATATCTCCTAATAAAAATAGTTTATACTACGCCCGCCTATAGCGTTTTCAGCGTTTGGCAATCAACCTCTCAAGAGATTACAGTCACAGATGTCGGCCAATAGGTCGCGACTATTCAAAGGCGGATTTGGTCTTAATTCGGCGTATGAACACATACAAAGAGTCACCATCCTAAGTCCCTTTTCACTAGTCGCGATTGGTAATGTCTTGAGTCATTATTCACTTAATCTAAAGTCTGACTTTAGAGCTAAGGATATACAATGTTTGAAAAACCAGTTGTAAAATCGTTCCAGTACGGTAACCACACCGTTACTCTAGAAACGGGCGTAATTGCACGTCAAGCTACTGCTGCTGTAATGGCGACTATGGACGATACATCAGTATTCGTTTCTGTTGTTGCTAAGAAAGAAGCAGTTGCAGGTCAAGACTTCTTCCCACTAACAGTAAACTACCAAGAGCGTACATACGCTGCGGGTAAAATCCCTGGTGGTTTCTTCAAGCGTGAAGGTCGTCCATCTGAAGGCGAAACACTAACAGCTCGTCTGATTGACCGTCCAATTCGTCCACTTTTCCCAAGTGCGTTTAAAAACGAAGTTCAAGTTATCGCTACGGTTGTTTCTATCAACCCTGACGTAAACCCAGACATGATCACTATGATCGCAACGTCTGCTGCGCTTGCTATCTCTGGTGCTCCATTCAATGGTCCTATCGGTGCTGCACGTGTTGGTCACATCGACGGCGAACTTGTTCTTAACCCATCAAATACTGAGCTTGAAAACTCTAAACTAGACCTAGTTGTGTCTGGTACAGAAGGCGCAGTACTTATGGTTGAATCTGAAGCAGATAACCTATCTGAAGAAGAAATGCTTTCAGCTGTTGTTTACGGTCACGACCAACAACAAGTTGTAATCAAAGCAATCAACGAGTTTGCTGCTGAAGTTGCAACTCCATCTTGGAACTGGGAAGCGCCAGCAGTTAACACTGAGCTTAAAGCTCAAGTTGCTGAACTTGCTGAAACTCGTCTATCTGACGCGTACCAGATCACTGAGAAAATGGCTCGTTACGAGCAAGTTGGCGCAATCAAGAACGACGTTGTTGAAGCTCTAATTGCACAAGACGAAAACCTAGATGAGCGCGAAATCCGCGGCATGCTTGGTTCTCTAGAGAAAAACGTAGTACGTAGCCGCATCATCGCTGGCAACCCACGTATCGATGGCCGTGAAAAAGACATGGTTCGTGCGCTAGACGTACGTACTGGTGTTCTTCCACGTACACACGGTTCTTCTCTATTCACTCGTGGTGAAACTCAAGCACTTGTTACTGCAACGCTTGGCACACAACGTGATGCTCAAATCATCGACAGCCTAATGGGTGAGAAGAAAGACAACTTCCTTCTACACTACAACTTCCCTCCATACTGTGTAGGTGAAACTGGTTTCGTTGGTTCTCCTAAGCGTCGTGAAATTGGTCACGGTAAGCTTGCTAAACGTGGTATCCAAGCAGTAATGCCTTCTGTTGAAGAATTCCCATACACAGTTCGTGTTGTATCGGAAATCACAGAATCTAACGGTTCTTCTTCAATGGCTTCTGTATGTGGTACATCTCTAGCTCTTATGGATGCTGGTGTTCCAATCAAAGCTTCTGTTGCGGGTATCGCAATGGGTCTTGTTAAAGAAGGCGACGATTTCGTTGTTCTTTCTGACATCCTTGGCGACGAAGATCACCTAGGTGACATGGACTTTAAAGTAGCAGGTACTAACGCTGGTATCACTGCACTTCAAATGGACATCAAGATCGAAGGTATCACTAAAGAGATCATGCAAATTGCACTTAACCAAGCGCAAGGTGCACGTAAGCACATCCTTTCTGTAATGGATGAAGCTATCTCTGGTGCTCGTGAAGATATCTCTGAATTCGCTCCACGTATCCACACAATGAAAATCAGCTCTGATAAGATCAAAGATGTTATCGGTAAAGGCGGCGCAGTTATCCGTGCTCTTTGTGAAGAAACGGGTACTACAATCGAAATCGAAGACGATGGCACAATCAAGATTGCTGCTACTGAAGGCGCAGCTGCTAAAGAAGCTATCCGTCGTATCGAAGAGATCACAGCTGAAGTTGAAGTTGGCCGCATTTACCAAGGTAAAGTTGCTCGTCTAGCTGACTTCGGTGCATTCGTTACTATCCTTCCAGGTAAAGATGGTCTAGTACACATCTCTCAAATCGCTGACAAGCGCGTTGAGAAAGTGTCTGACTACCTAACTGAAGGTCAAGAAGTTCCTGTTAAGGTTCTTGAAATTGACCGTCAAGGCCGTGTACGTCTAAGCATGAAAGAAGCAGTTGAAACGCCAGCTGAAGGCGAAGCACCTGCTGCTGAGTAATTCTCAGTGTGTCGATGGTGATATCGCTTTTTAGTGATTTCTAACCTATCGTCAACAAAGCATGTTATAAAGGGGAGCATATCGCTCCCCTTTTTTATTGCGGTCATAACAGGAGTAATTATTTGTGAAATGGTTTCAAACCGCGAGTATGTGTTTACTGCTTGTACTAACAGGTTGTGCGACAACATCAGATAACACCTCACGTTGGGTTTATTCACCGATGGCTGTGCCACTGCAACCAAGCGTTCAGCAAGAAGTTCAAATTGCACGTCTTAGTCAGTTATTACAGCGCCCAGATTTGAACGATGAAGTTCGAGCTAAGATGCTGTTTGAACGTGGTAACTACTATGACAGTGTTGGCCTGCGTGATCTCGCACGTCTCGACTTCAACCAATCTCTTTCATTGAACCCTGCTCAACCTGATATTTTCAATCTTTTGGGTGTTTACTTTACGCAGGTAGGGGAGTTTGATGCGGCTTATGAATCTTTTGATTCTACGTTAGAGCTTGATCCTGCAAACTCTTACGCAGAAAGAAACCGCTCTATCGCGCTTTACTATGGCGAGCGTTACGACTTAGCCAATGAAGAGATGATGAAGCACTACGCCGATGATCCTAGCGATCCGTTTCGTGCTCTTTGGTTGTACATCATTCAGCATGAGCTGACGCCAGAGCAAGCTAAGCTTGATTTACAAAAACGTTACGAGAGCCGTGATGAGCAGTGGGGCTGGGTATTAGTCGCGATTATGCTTGATGACATTACTGAAGAGCAGGCTTTCAAGGCGATCTTAACCGGTACTCGTGACAACACGCTACTTGCGCAGCGTCTAACAGAGACGTACTTCTACCTTGCTAAGCGTTACCATATGAATGGTGACTACGCGAATGCTATCTCTTTGTACAAGTTAGCGGTTTCTTTTAACGTGTATGAATACGTAGAACATCGTTACTCTTTCTTAGAGTTAAGCCGTATCTTCACCACGCTTAAAGCTGAGCACTTAGCGCAAGTTAAGCTGGCTGAGGCCGAAGAAGAAGCTAACGCTAAGTAAGCAACACATTTTGATTCCGAAAAGCCGCTGCCTGTCAGCGGTTTTTTTATGCGCCTTTTTTATGATCTTCATCTCGTTTTGATTGCTTTTTATTTAAACAACATTAAAATAGTTAGCCTTGCTAACTAAATGCTATTCTTTGATTAGGTGAGTATGCTGAACCAGAATTTAGAAAAGATTGAGCGCTTCGCCTCTAAGATATGGCGCACTCAGGTAAATGAAGATCCTATTTGCCAATTGAGCTTCAATGAGTACGACTATTTGAAGGTCATCCAAGCCTCTCCTGAACCGATCCGATTGACTGATCTGGCGATTGAAATGCAAGTAACCAAACCTTCAGCAACCACTATGGTTCAAAGGCTAGAGAGAAAGGGGCTTGTGGAGCGTAAAGCTTCGCTCGAAGATGCGAGGTCTAAGTTGGTCGTACTGACCAGTAAAGCTGAAGTCGGCTTGGAAGAAGAAAGTAAGATCTATCAGGTTATGGCACAGATACTGGAAAGTCGTTTGTCTGAGCAAGAATCTCAGCAGCTAAACCTATTATTAAATAAAGCTTTGAAGTAACTAATTTAGATATTTAGTTAGCCTTGTTAACTAATTTTTCGAGTCATATCTTGTTGATATACGACTCACAAATGAAAGTAGAGTAAGAAATGAGTAACTCAATTAGTCGCCAGTTTTGGCGATACACAATCCCTACCGTGGCGGCCATGTTGGTTAATGGCCTGTACCAAGTTGTGGATGGCATCTTCATTGGCCGCTATGTGGGGGCTGATGGACTTGCAGGTATCAATGTTGCGTGGCCTGTGATTGGTTCGATTCTCGGTATTGGTATGTTGGTGGGTGTGGGTACAGGTGCGCTTGTCTCGATTCGCCAAGGTGAAAAAGATACTCAAGGCGCTAAACAGATCTTAGCAACGGGCTTAACCTTGTTGTTAGCGATAACGCCTATTGTTTCTGCATTGCTGTTCTTGTTTGCTGATAACTTCTTGCTTTGGCAGGGCGCTGAAGGGCGAGTGTATGAGCTTGGTCTGCAGTACTTACACATTCTGATTGGTGCTAGTGTCTTCACGTTAGGTTCGATCGCGATGCCGTTTCTACTGCGTAACGATGACAGCCCTAATCTAGCGACGATACTGATGATCGTTGGTGCGGTAATTAACATCGTACTCGATTACCTGTTTATCGCGCTGTATGGCTGGGAGTTGATGGGCGCAGCATTAGCAACAGCGATTGCCCAGTTTGTGGTAACGGGTCTTGGCTTGGCTTACTTCTTCTCACGTCGAGCAAACCTACGTTTACGTTGGAATGAGTTGAGATTGAAGCTCAATGTGATCCCACAAATCTTTGCGATTGGTACATCAAGCTTCTTTATGTACGCTTATGGTTCGATGATGGTGGCGCTGCACAATGCGTTGTTCTCTCAATATGGCGACCAGTTGATGATTGGCGCTTACGCTATTTTGGGCTACATCGTGACAGTTTATTACCTCACTGCGGAAGGTATCGCCAACGGCATGCAGCCATTGGTGAGCTACAACCATGGTGCGCGTAACCAAGCGAACATCCGTAAGTTACTTAAGATAGCGATGATGAGTTCGGTATTGATTGGTGTGGCGTTCGTGCTGCTTCTGAACGCATTCCCACGTGAGTTTGTGTCAGTATTTAACTCAGACGAACCTCAGCTAGTTGAGTACACCGTGCTGGGTATTCGACTTCACATGTTTGCACTGGCGCTGGATGGCTTCTTGGTAGTAGCGGGTGCTTACTATCAAGCAGTGAACAAGGGCAGCAAGGCGATGTTTGTGACGATAGGTAACATGCTTATCCAACTGCCGTTCTTGTACATTATGCCTAAGTTGTATGGTGTGCCGGGGATCTGGATTGCGTACCCACTGTCTAACATCGCGCTAAGTGTGGTGGTGATGGTAATGCTCTACAAAGACTTAAAGAAGCTCGATGCCTCACCGATGGAAACAGCGACGGCATAGGTCGTGTTTCTTAAGTCGAATTAAAAAGGTCTAGCGAATGCTAGACCTTTTTTGTACCTGTTACTGGTTAGTTCAATGCGAGGAACTAGATGTTCTTAACGTCTAAACCTGCAAGCTGATGCCAGTAACCATTACATTGGCGGCTTTCAATCTTCATCGGTTTTTGACCCTGCTCGTTTGCTCTGAAGTTATTGATTTCAGAGAAGGTATCGATACCGAGTGGGCTCAAACGAACCACATCAACCAGGTCGTGCATGTTTGGCAAATCATTGACTAGGTTGTAGCAGTAGCCTGATTGCGTCTGGATACCATTAAGGTTGAAAACTGATTGCCCTTCTTGGCTTTCTACTTGTAGCCCTGTTGGGTACTTGATACAGCAGGTTTCGCAATCGTCTTTAGCTTTGTTTTCTGCGCGAGCGGTAAAGCAGCGTGCTGAGTAAGCAAGCGGCAGGTAGCCGTGGCTAAACACTTCTACTTCGAACTTATTACGGATGTTCAGTTCTTCACACTGGGTCATTACGTTGCTTAGCCATTCGCGAGAAAGCTCAACCGGCATACACCAACGCGTCATGCCTTGTTTCAAGAACAGGTTCAGCGTGCGTGCGTTGTAGGTGTTCACTGCAGGGCCAACTACGAAAGGTACTTTGCTTTCACTAGCCAGTTGAATGGCAGACACATCATTGGCTTCGATAGCAAAGTCACCGTTATCGATGTACTTCTTCATGATGTTGACTTCGCTTGGTGCTTCTAGCAATGCCATGGTGGAAAGTACGACTTGCTTACCTGAAGCAGACAGTTCTTTAGCAATGTCCATCCAGTGCTTTGCTTTCATCTCACGACGCTTTGAACACACCGCTTCACCTAGGTAGATGATATCGGCAGAGCTTGATTTCGCTTGCTCATAGAAGCTTTCAACGTCTTGTTTTGGCCAAAAATAAAGTAGAGGGCCTAATGCGTATTTCATTGAGTTCTCCATTTGGCTCTATTGCCATTTACGGTGATAAGCGCCAAGCGTGGTTTGTGTACCTTCAGATACATTCGCCAGTGTCGCATTCCAAGCTTGTTCCACTTGGTATTGTTCTGGGTTCGCTAAGTAGCGATCGATAGCTGCGCGCCAAGTGCGAGTGACTTGTTCAACATAAGCAGGGCTACGTTGGCGACCTTCAATCTTCACTGAGGCAACGTTTGCCGCGAAAAGCTCAGGCAGCATGGATAGCGTGTTGAGGCTGGTTGGTTCTTCAAGTGCGTGATAGCGCTTACGTTCACCATCGATCTCGGCTTCAAAGCGGCCTTTACACAGCGTTGGGTAACCTGCGTTTTCACCTGCTTCGTACTTATCAATAAGGATTTCGTTCAAGCGAGATTCGAGGCCAGTTTCTGTTTCTTGCCAGCGAACGTATTTTGCCGGAGAACAAGCACCAACAGTATTTGGTGATTCGCCTGTCATGTATGAAGAGAGGTAGCAACGGCCTTCTGCCATGATACACAAGCTACCAAAAGCGAATACTTCAAGGTCAACGTCAGAAGTGATGTTACGAGAAAGCTGTTTGACCTGATGAATCGACAACACACGCGGCAGTACGACACGCTTAACGTTGAAGTTTTTATGGTAGAAGTCGATAGCCGCCGCATTGGTCGCAGATGCTTGCACTGATAGGTGCAGCTCTAGATCTGGATACTTATTTGCTGCGTACTCAAGCACCGCGATGTCTGCGATGATCAGCGCATCAACACCCAGAGCTGCGGCGTTGTCTACGGCATTGGTCCAACGGTCGAAGCCATTTGGGTGAGCAAACGTATTTAGGGCAACATGAATTTTCTTGTTGTGGTCATGCACATACTGCACAGCACGATCGAGCTTTTTACCCGCAAAGTTTAGGCCTGCAAAGTGTCGGGCATTGGTATCGTCTTTGAATCCGATATAGACAGCATCCGCACCACAATCAATAGCGGTTTTCAAAGCAGGTAAGTTACCCGCTGGGCATAAGAGTTCCATTTGCTCACTACCAGTAGAATTAAGTTGAAGCGAGCATTTTATGAAGAATTGTGAATGACGGAATTGATGTAAGGCAGGTTTAGATGGATAAATCTGCTTTTACTCCGTTTGAGGTACTGACGAGTGACCGTTTTAGATGTTGGCTTGGTTTAAATATGAGGTACTTGAATTGGTTAGCTAGTTCTTATGACGGCGGTTTTGGGCAAACAACTCTTCGACATCTTGTTTCGGTTGCGGGCGATAGAAGTGGAAACCTTGAATCGAACTACAGTTGAGGTTCGATAACAGAGTCGCTTGCTCACTGGTTTCGACACCTTCAGCAACCACGGTCAAATCGAGAGATTTACCTAGGTTGATGATGTTTTCAATTACGGTAATTTGCTTTGGTAGGGTATCGATATCAGAGATGAAAGCACGGTCAATCTTAAGCTCATCAATTGGGAAGCGAGCAAGGTAAGACAGTGAAGAGTAACCAGTACCGAAATCATCAATGGAGAGAGCAAAGCCGAGTTTCTTGATGGCGTTAAGCATTTGAAGTGTGTGTTCACTATCACTCATTACCGCGCTTTCCGTTAGCTCGAACGTAATCGCACTTGGATCAAGCTCGGTCGAACGCAGCAATTTTTCCATGTAATCAATCAGCTTTGGATTACCAAACTGTTCTGGAGATAGGTTGATCGCGACACGACCTGGAAGGATACCTTGCATCTTCCAGCGCTTAACCGTAGCAAATACTTCACGCATTACCACTCGGCCAAGTTGTTCAATAAGGCCAGCTCGTTCTGCCACAGGGATAAATGCGGCAGGACTAATATACCCTTCGACAGGGTGCTTCCAACGTACCAGAGCTTCAGCGCCGTTGATGGTGAAATCACGGGCATTCACTTTCGGTTGATACCAAACCTCAAGTCCATTTTGTTGCAGTGCTTTTTGGAGCTCTATCTCAAGCCACAGTCGCATGCGCGCTTCTTTGTTCATCTGTTCGTTGAACTTGATCAGACGGTTGCGCCCACGATCTTTCGCTTCATACATTGCTGTGTCTGCATTTTGCAGCAAGATACGAGCATCAGTACCATCTTGAGGAAAGCTCACGCTACCAATCGAGCAGGCTAAGCGCTTACTAAAGTGGTGAAGATCGAAGGGTTGATTGATCAGAGATATGATCTTTTCAGCGAGCATTTCAGGTGTTCGTTGATGTTCAGGTTCTGGCAGGATAATACCAAACTCATCCCCGCCTAAATGCCCAATCACTGCCTTACGAGGCAGTAGGCGTTTAAGGCGAGAAGCGACCTCTTTTATCACCTTGTCACCGATGTGATGACCAAGTGAGTCATTGATATTCTTAAAGTTATCAATATCTAAGTAGAGCATCACCACCGGCGTATCGTTGTGAATGAACTGCTCAAGACGCTTAGTAAACCCAACTCGGTTGTAGAGTTTGGTCAGTGCATCTATGTAGGCATCTTCACTGTTTGCCGGTGTGTATTGTTTTGCGGTTTCTTGTGCGTCTTGAATAAGCACCAGCTGAGTGTTGCTTCCAAGAACGGTGGTGGAGTCGATGTTGAGCTGAACCTTACGTTCAAAGCCGCATCGGGCACCTGTTAAGCAAACCAAACCAGACTCAGAAATAATAGAGCTGAGGTTATTATTAAAGACTGTTTTGGTTTGTTCATCGATAAATAGGCGCCCCAACTCTTCGCCAATTAACTCTGTGGTTGAGTTAAAGCCAAGCAAGCGCGCTGCCGCTGGGTTAGATGACAAGATGTAGTCACTTTCAACGAGCAGTAATCCGTCAGGGAGTAGTTGAGATAGTTTGTGGAATTTGGCTTCGGATTCTTCTAAAGAACGGACAAGTACTTGGTTTTCTGATGTGTCGAAGGCGTGAAAGACGATGTAGTCGGTTTTGTTGCCATTGGTAAGTGGAGATAGGCTGAAATGAAGGCTGGTATCGAGGTCAGTTTCGTTGAGGGTGACTTCGGCCTCAATCGTTTCGCCACTGAATGCACGCTCATAGTAAGGCTTAAGATGTTGGTAGAACTGTTCGCCCAATGTTTGGCGGTCATTCATGCCTGCAAGCTCTGTTTGACTCAAGCCAGCAATATCGCAGTAACGCTCATTAACCATAAAATAGTTATGTTGAGCATCAAGTACTGCAAAAAAGAACGGACTATTTGCAGTTAGCTGGGTAAACCAATGTTGTAGTTGCTGGGGAGGCATCAAAGTACTACCAATTCTCCAAGAGCTTGAATATTCACTATCGATAAATATTTATTACTTTTTGTGTGGCTATCGATATTTACCTGTGAGTGCAGCGATCCGCTGTAATTCTCATTACCTGAGTTACTATAACTGTGATTTTCAGGATATTAAAGGTCGAGTATCAAACAGAAGTTAATTTGATACATAACAGTAACTGAGATCTCAACATCATCTATGATGCATTCCATATTATTGACAAAGTTACGGATAAGTCACGTGATAAACAAGATTCGCACTCAACTAGTTCAAAATGCCGCATCAATTTTGCGATCTCCAGTCCAGTTATTGCCTAAAACAGTACAAAAAAGAGCCTTATTGGAGGCGCTTAAGAACGTCTTTAAGGAAGCTTTAGAGGACGGTGACTTTGAGTTTTTAGAAGACAAATGGTTGAAAGTCTCAATAAAAGACATGGGGTTAAGTTGGTGTATTAGCTACAAAAATGAGCAACTGGTTGTAGCTGATAAAGAGGAGGCTGAAGATGTTAGCTTTAGCGGCAACCTTAACGATCTTGTGTTGATTGCGGGGCGTAAAGAAGATCCAGATACGCTTTTCTTCCAACGTAGACTGTCTATTGAAGGCGATACCGAGCTCGGTTTAGAAGTCAAAAACTTGATGGATAGCGTAGATTTGGACTTATTGCCGACTCCTATGAAAACTTTGTTAAATCAATTAGCTGATTTTGTGCAGAAGGGAGTACAATCCCCAGATACACAAAGTGAGGTAATGAATGCTTATTCGAACTGAAGCACCGGCAGATATACTTGTCATTGATCGTTTATTGAAATCTGTTTTTGAAACAGATGCAGAAGCTAACTTGGTTATGAGCTTGCGTGAGAATAGCCATTTAACGCTATCGCTGGTGGCTTGTTCTGATGAAGGCGAAGTGGTTGGTCACCTGATGTTTAGCCCTATCACTCTTGATGGCGACGATCATAACTGGCAAGGGCTTGCGCCTCTCGCTGTGAAAGAAGAGTTCCGCAACCAAGGCATTGCCAAATCTCTAGTTGAAGATGCGTTTTCCACTTTGGTTGATTTTGGTTACCCAGCTTGCGTTGTGTTGGGTGACCCTGCTTATTACAGCCGCTTTGGTTTCAAGGCAGCGAGCGAGTTTGGCCTGAGTTGTGTTTGGGATGTGCCTGAAGGCGCTTTCCAAGCGATTGAATTGGTAGACGGTGCGTTTGCTGGACATGCTGGTGAGATTGCTTACAGCCCAGAGTTCAACGACTTATAAGCTGATTTATCACGCAATAAGATACAAACTGATTTAGTCTAAATAAAGGAGCTTGATGCTCCTTTATTTTTTGTTAGTATCAGCCCAGTTCTAATAAGCTTCGGCTCTAATCAACTTAAGGTTACTACCGCTAGATATGTCACAAACACACGCGCAATACCTACAAGAGATGGGCATTAGCCAATGGGAGCTAAGTCATCCAGAGCGTTTAGCGGGTTATGAATCTGAATTGACTCCGCTCTCGAACGATTGCAAGTTACTGTTGGTTTCGCCTGAAAAACCTCAGGAAGATCTCGCCGTGATGTTTGAGCGAGTACTTAAAAGTATCAAGCTCGACTTATCTCAGGCTTTACACCTTCAGCCACAACACTTGTCTACTGTGGATTTAGGTTCGGTTGAGTGGGTATGGTTTGCTGGTTGCGAGTCGCCTCAAGAGCTGAAGGCTAAAACACTTCAATCGCCATTACTGTCTGACATTAACGGTAACAACCAACACCGCCGCGACTTATGGCAACAAATTTGTGCTTATGACTAATCAATTTTTACCGACTTCACAACAACACCTAGACGCCATTTGGCAGATAGAACAGGCCGCGCATTCTCATCCATGGTCTGAAAATATGATCCGAGATCTTGAGAGTCGAGGTGCTTGTCATCATGTGCTTGAAGTCGATGGGCAAGTGGTTGGATACTTCTTCGCGCAAAACATCGTTGGTGAAGTCACGCTGCTTAATATTGCGGTAGACCCAAGCCAGCAAGGCAAAGGGTATGGGAAAGCGTTAACGGAACACTTCCTTGATATGTGTGAGCAAGCTGACGCGGAAAGTGCTTGGCTAGAAGTTCGCGAAAGTAATGTGAATGCGTTTAATCTTTACGAAAAGGCCGGTTTCAATGAAGTTGATCGCCGTCGTAATTATTATCCAACCAAGCAAGGCAACGAAGACGCCATCATTATGAGCTATCTTTTTCTGTCTTTTAGCTAAGCAGAGAGTACGCGAAAAATAGGGTGTAAACTGACCCTTTAGAAAGTGACACGCTTTCTGTATAATCCGCACACAGAATTCAAGGGCAAGTATTATCTACTTGCCCTTTTTACGCTTTAGATCAGCAAAGGGCGACTATGTCTTTCCAACAAGAAGTGAGCAAACGTAGAACGTTTGCGATTATCTCTCACCCGGATGCGGGTAAAACCACGATTACTGAAAAAGTTCTTTTATTCGGAAACGCGATTCAAAAAGCGGGTACCGTAAAAGGCCGTGGCTCTAACCAGCACGCTAAATCTGACTGGATGGAGATGGAAAAAGAACGTGGTATCTCGGTAACTACGTCGGTAATGCAATTCCCATACAATGATTGCCTAGTAAACCTACTAGATACTCCAGGACACGAAGATTTCTCGGAAGATACGTACCGTACGCTAACAGCGGTTGACTCTTGTTTGATGGTTATCGATGCTGCGAAAGGTGTCGAGGATCGTACTCGTAAACTAATGGAAGTAACACGTCTGCGTGATACGCCAATCGTAACGTTTATGAACAAACTTGACCGTGACGTTCGTGACCCAATGGAAGTGCTTGATGAAGTAGAGAGCGAGCTAGGTATGGCTTGTGCTCCAATTTCATGGCCAATTGGTTGTGGTAAAGAGTTTAAAGGTGTTTACCACATTCACCGTGATGAAACGATCTTGTACGAATCTGGCCACGGTCATGAGATCCAAGAAGTTCGCATCATCAAAGGTCTAGATAACCCAGAGCTAGATGAAGCAGTAGGTGCTGATCTTGCGGAAAGCGTACGTGAAGAGCTAGAGCTTGTTATCGGTGCTTGTCCTGAGTTTGATCATGAACTGTTCCTTGCGGGTGAACTAACGCCGGTTTACTTCGGTACTGCATTAGGTAACTTTGGTGTTGACCATATGCTTGATGGTCTAACGAAATGGGCTCCAGCACCTCAAACGCGTCAAGCGAACGAGCGTGATGTTGAAGCGACAGAAGAGAAGTTTTCTGGTTTCGTCTTTAAGATCCAAGCAAACATGGACCCTAAACACCGTGACCGTATCGCATTCATGCGTATCGTTTCGGGTACTTACAACCAAGGTATGAAGATGAACCATGTTCGTACTGGTAAGAGTGTAAGCATCTCTGATGCGGTAACCTTCATGGCGGGTGACCGTGCTCGTGCTGAAAAAGCATACGCGGGTGATATTATCGGTTTACATAACCACGGCACTATCCAGATTGGTGATACCTTTACTCAAGGCGAAAGCTTGAAGTTCGCTGGTATTCCTAACTTCGCACCTGAGCTATTCCGTCGTATCCGTCTACGCGATCCACTTAAGCAGAAGCAACTTCTAAAAGGCTTAGTTCAGCTTTCAGAAGAGGGCGCAGTACAAGTATTCCGTCCTATGCAGAACAACGACCTGATCGTTGGTGCGGTTGGTGTACTTCAGTTCGACGTGGTTGTAGCGCGCTTGAAAGCGGAATACAACGTAGAAGCTATCTACGAAGGTGTTAACGTTGCAACAGCTCGTTGGGTTGAATGTGATGACGCTAAGAAACTAGAAGAATTCAAACGTAAGAACCAATCTAACCTAGCGCTAGATGGCGGTGACAACCTGTCTTACATCGCACCAACTATGGTGAACTTGAACCTAGCTTCTGAACGTTTCCCTGAAGTTCAATTCCGAGCGACGCGCGAGCACTAATTTCTCCGCGATCTATTCGAGTTAAACAAAAACGTCTATTGTTCTGCAATAGGCGTTTTTTAATGCGTTTTATTTGAGGTTTAAAGGCTGAGGTTAGAAGCAGTTATGTTGGGTTGGATAAAAGCTTGGGTTAGGAAATACGATAAGTGGTGTGAAGAGTTTGGCTTAACGCCTGAGAACAAGCGCAGTTGTGTTGCTTATCGTCGTGATCCTCAAGGGAAACAAACGGAGAGCAGGGAAGATGACGCAGCAAATAAGTGACTTTCCGCTGTTTGATACTCATTGCCATGCGGATTTTGAAGCGTTTGAGCAAGGTTTTACACCTGAACAAACTATTGATGGCTATCTTAAAGAAGCGAAACAAGCGCAAGTCGAGAAGTTAATCATCCCTTCTATTGGTCAAAGTAACTGGAGGAGGCTTGATGAAATCGCTCAATCTCACTCCAATGTTTACTATGCATTAGGCTTCCATCCTTACTTTTTAGAGCAGGCCAATGACGAACAATTTTCGGAACTTAGCCAATTACTCTCTTCAAAAAACAGCCAATGTGTCGCGATAGGTGAGTGCGGGCTCGACTTTTTTGTGGGCGTTGAACGAGAGAAGCAAGAGCGCTTTTTCATCCAACAAATGGAACTTGCCAAGGCGTTTGAGTTGCCTTTAATCATCCATGAGAGGAAGTCTTACAACCGACTTATCGAGCTAATAAAGCAGCATAAGTTCACCTTAGGTGGTGTGATTCACGGTTTTTCTGGGAGTGAACAGCAAGCTTTGGCGTGGATCAGGCTCGGTTTCTATATTGGCGTCGGTGGAACGATAACTTATCCAAGAGCGCAAAAAACACGCACAACCATCGCAAAATTGCCCCTTGAATGTCTGGTATTGGAAACGGATGCTCCGGACATGCCCATGTATGGAAACCAAGGAAATGTTAATCATTCCAAACATTTAGTTACGATCTTAAATGAACTTTTTTTGCTTAGAAAAGAGCCAAAGCAATCGATTGCAGCGCAAATTTGGCAAAATAGCCATCGCGCATTCGGTATATGTGAATAAAATCGAAGGTTTTTGTTTATCGTTTGCGTAAATTGCACTGAGCTTGTGATTTAGCTCACATTTGCGTGTGAATGGTACATGAATCTTCTACGAAAGTGTGAGGACGGCATTACTTTATTAGTGGTCGCATGAGTATAATTGCCTCCGCTTTATAGCCCCATTTTGTAACACGCCAATAAATAACTAATAAGGAAGTCATAAACTATGAGCCTGTTTATGAGCCTAGTCGGAATGGTTGCACTGATCGCAATCGCAGTACTACTATCTGACAACCGCAAAGCTATTAATCTAAGAACAGTGGGTGGCGCTTTCGCTATCCAATTCGCACTTGGTGCATTCGTACTTTACATCCCTTGGGGTCGTGATCTACTTGCAGGTTTCTCTGCTGGTGTAGCAAACGTGATCGACTACGGTAAAGACGGTACTGGTTTCCTATTCGGCAGCCTAGTTAACTTCTCAGTTGACGGTATCGGTTTCATCTTTGCTTTCCAAGTACTACCAACTCTGATTTTCTTCTCTGCACTTATCTCTGTACTTTACTACATTGGTGTTATGCAAATTGTAATCAAAGTTCTTGGTGGTGGTCTTCAGAAAGCTCTAGGTACTTCTCGCGCCGAGTCTATGTCTGCAGCAGCAAACATCTTCGTTGGTCAAACTGAAGCACCTCTAGTTGTTCGTCCATTTGTTCCTAAAATGACTAACTCTGAACTATTCGCAGTAATGTGTGGTGGTTTGGCTTCTGTAGCTGGTGGTGTACTAGCAGGTTACGCATCTATGGGTGTACCTCTAGAGTACCTAGTTGCAGCGTCATTCATGGCAGCACCTGGTGGTCTACTATTCGCTAAAATCATTAAGCCTGAAACAGATACGCCAGACGACAACATCGCTGACGAAATGGACGGTGGCGATGACAAACCAGCTAACGTTATCGACGCAGCAGCAGGTGGCGCATCAGTTGGTCTACAACTAGCACTAAACGTTGGTGCAATGCTACTAGCATTCATCGGTCTAATTGCTCTAATCAACGGTATCCTAGGTGGCATCGGTGGTTGGTTCGGTATGGAAAACCTAACTCTAGAACTTCTTCTAGGTTGGATCTTCGCACCGCTAGCATTCATCATTGGTGTTCCATGGGAAGAAGCAACTATCGCTGGTTCTTTCATTGGTCAGAAGACAGTTGTTAACGAATTCGTTGCATACCTAAACTTCGTACCATACGTTGGTGAAAACGCTCAAGTTGTTGCAGCAACTGGTCAAGTGATGTCTGAGAAGACTCAAGCTATCATCGCATTCGCACTATGTGGTTTCGCAAACCTTTCTTCAATTGCGATTCTTCTAGGTGGTCTAGGTGGTATTGCACCAAGCCGTCGCCACGACATCGCACGTATGGGTGTTAAAGCGGTAATTGCTGGTACTCTATCTAACCTGATGGCAGCAACAATTGCTGGCTTCTTCCTATCTTTCTAATCAAGTAGATTTAGATATATAGACGCCATAATAATATCGCCCCGTAGCAAGAAATTGCTGCGGGGCTTTTTTTTTTTTAGGTCTAATGATTCTTTGAGATGAGCATAAGCATCAGCTTGAAGTCGATAATGGGTCTAGAATGTTTTTTTGAGATACAAACCGTTTGCGTTCTAAGGAGCACTACAATTTATTGATGGATACCTATAATGTATAAGCTAAAGGGATAGGATGTCTCTGTTGGCAAGAAAGTAACCTCGAAATCAACTCGAACGTTATTCTTCTGGGATTAAGCCAAAATTAGCGATACGCTATAGATGTTAGACACAACATGACTGATTTGTTGTGCCATAGACCAAACTGGTACTGTGCGGTGACAAGGATTGCAATTGGTAGCGAAAGTTATCAAGTCTTCAGGGAACCAAGTCCGTTCATTTGTGGCTACTGAGCATTACTAAAATATCCATCTATACTGGATGGAGGGCGAAGTAGTTAACTATTTGAATATATTGATCGGAGATAGAAATGAGCGATTTAAAAGCAGCAGCTCTACGTGCACTTAAACTTATGGACCTAACTACGCTAAATGATGACGATACTACTGAAAAAGTAGTGGCGCTTTGTCATGACGCGAAGACTGCAGTAGGCAACACCGCTGCAATCTGTATTTACCCTCGCTTTATCCCAGCAGCTAAGAAAGCGTTGCGTGAGCAAGGTACTCCAGAAGTACGCATTGCGACTGTAACTAACTTCCCTCATGGTAATGACGACATCGAAATTGCTGTTGCAGAAACAAAAGCAGCGGTAGCGTACGGCGCAGACGAAGTTGACGTAGTATTCCCATACCGTGCTCTTATTGCTGGCAACGAAGAAGTTGGCTTTGAGCTAGTTAAACAGTGTAAAGCAGCTTGTGGTGACATCACGCTTAAAGTGATCATCGAAACAGGTGAACTGAAAGAAGAAGCACTGATCAAGAAAGCTTCTCAAATCTGTATCGAAGCAGGTGCAGACTTCATCAAAACTTCAACAGGTAAAGTGCCAGTAAACGCGACTCCAGAGTTCGCGCGCATGATGCTTGAAGTTATTCGTGACATGGGCGTTGCTAAAACAGTTGGTTTCAAACCTGCTGGTGGCGTACGTACTGCTGAAGATGCAGCACTATACCTAGCAATGGCTGATGAGCTACTAGGCGCTGAGTGGGCAGACAACATGCACTACCGTTTTGGTGCTTCAAGCCTACTAACTAACCTTCTTAATACATTAGAAGTGACAGACCAAACTGCTGATCCAGCAGCATACTAATATCCCAATCGGGTGTAACAAGATTTAGTCTGTTTGATGGAGTGGCGTTAAGTCACTCCACATTACCTCTTTCCCTACAAACCATACTCACTAGAGTTTGGGAGGAACTAATGTATCTACCTCAAGAAATTATTCGCAGAAAACGTGATGGCGAAGTCCTAACAGCTGAAGAAATTAACTTCTTCATTCAAGGTGTAGCTAAAAACACGGTTTCTGAAGGCCAAATTGCAGCATTCGCAATGGCTATCTTCTTTAATGAAATGACAATGCCAGAGCGTATCGCACTAACGTGTGCAATGCGTGACTCAGGCATGGTGATTGACTGGAGCCACATGAATTTTGATGGCCCAATCGTTGATAAACACTCTACTGGTGGTGTTGGTGACGTTACTTCTCTGATGCTTGGCCCTATGGTGGCAGCATGTGGTGGTTTCGTTCCAATGATCTCTGGTCGTGGTTTAGGCCATACTGGCGGTACGCTAGACAAGCTAGAATCTATTCCGGGTTACAACATTACACCAACCAACGAAGTGTTCGGTGAAGTAACGAAAGATGCTGGCGTGGCTATCATCGGTCAAACAGGCGATCTAGCTCCTGCTGACAAGCGTGTTTACGCAACTCGTGATATCACAGCAACAGTCGATAACATCTCGCTGATCACGGCTTCAATCCTATCTAAGAAACTGGCTGCTGGCCTTGATTCTCTAGTGATGGATGTAAAAGTAGGTTCAGGCGCATTCATGCCGACTTACGAAGCATCTGAAGAGCTAGCGAAATCTATCGTTGCAGTAGCAAACGGTGCGGGTACGAAAACAACAGCAATCCTAACAGACATGAACCAAGTACTGGCTTCTTCTGCGGGTAACGCAGTAGAAGTTCGTGAAGCGGTTCAGTTCCTAACGGGTGAATACCGTAACCCACGCTTGTTAGAGATCACGCTAGCATCGTGTGCTGAAATGTTGGTGCTGGGTAACCTAGCTAAAGATTCAGACGAAGCGCGCGACAAACTGATGGCAGTACTGGATAACGGTAAAGCAGCAGAGTGCTTCGGTAAGATGGTAGCGGGCCTTGGTGGTCCAGTTGATTTCGTAACGAACTACGATAACTACCTAGAAAAAGCAGACATTATTAAGCCAGTGTACGCGCTAGAAAGCGGTGTGGTATCAGCAATGGATACTCGTGCAATTGGTATGGCTGTGGTTGGTATGGGCGGTGGTCGTCGCGTAGCAACTGACAGCATTGATTACGCAGTCGGTTTTGATCACTTTATTCGTCTTGGCGAAGTGGCAAGTGAAGATAAACCATTAGCAATGATTCATGCTCGCAACGAACAACAGTGGCAAGAAGCTGCAACAGCATTACAAAATGCAATCACTGTGGGCGGAGAATATACAGCAACGCCAGACGTTTACCGTCAGATTCGTTCTGAAGACGTGTAAATAACAGATATCGGTATGCCTCGCGTATACCGATAAACAGAGTTCTGGTGCAAAGAGCAATAAGTTGGTGAAGAAAATGAAAAGAGCATTTATTTTAGTTTTAGATTCATTCGGTATCGGTGAAACAGCGGATGCAGACAAATTTGGTGATGTAGGTTCTGACACAATGGGCCACATCGCAGATCATTGTGACCAAGGTCTTGCAGACAATGCAGATCGTAAAGGTTCACTGACACTGCCAAACCTGTCTAAGCTAGGTCTAGCGATGGCTCACAAAGAGTCTACAGGTCGTTTTGCTCCTGGTATGGATGCAGACGCTGAGATCATTGGCGCTTACGGTCACGCTGCTGAGCTGTCTTCTGGTAAAGACACGCCATCAGGTCACTGGGAAATCGCAGGTGTTCCTGTACTGTTTGACTGGGGCTACTTCACCGACAAAGAGAACAGCTTTCCAAAAGAACTGACTGACCGCATCCTTGAGCGTGCAGGCCTGTCTGGTTTCTTAGGTAACTGCCACTCATCTGGCACGGAAATCCTAGATAACCTAGGTGAAGAGCACATGAAGACTGGCTTGCCTATCTTCTACACTTCTGCAGACTCTGTTTTCCAGATCGCTTGTCACGAAGAGACATTCGGCCTGCAAAACCTATTAGACCTGTGTCAGATTGCTCGTGAAGAGCTAGAAGATTACAACATTGGTCGTGTTATCGCTCGTCCGTTCATTGGCCCAGGTAAAGGTCAATTCGAACGTACTGGTAACCGTCGTGACCTTTCTGTTGAGCCACCTGCAGCCACCATTCTTCAGAAGTTGGTTGATGAGAAGGGCGGTAACGTTCACTCAATTGGCAAGATATCTGATATCTACGCGGGTTGTGGCATCACGCAGAAAACCAAAGCAACAGGTATCCCTGCGCTATTTGAAGCAACCAAAGAAGCGATCAATGAAGCAGGCGACAACACTATCGTGTTCACTAACTTCGTTGATTTCGACTCAGCTTACGGCCACCGCCGTGATGTTGCTGGTTACGCTGCGGCACTTGAGTACTTCGATGGTCGCATCAATGAAATCATCGATATGATGAAAGAAGACGATGTACTTATCCTAACCGCTGACCACGGTTGTGATCCGACATGGCCAGGTACAGACCATACTCGTGAGCACATCCCTGTGATTGTTTACGGTCAGAAGGTTCCAGCCGGTTCTTTAGGCCGTCGCGATACGTTCGCTGATATCGGTCAAAGCTTAGCGTCATACTTTGGTACATCGCCAATGGGACACGGTACAAGCTTTCTATAATAGTTAACGAAGAGAGAGGGAAACCTCTCTCTTCTTTTTTTGTTTTGAGATTAAGGATATTTTCAATGGCTACTCCACATATTAATGCTGAAATGGGTGATTTCGCTGACGTAGTTTTAATGCCAGGCGACCCGCTACGTGCTAAATACATCGCTGAAACCTTCTTAGAAGAAGTGGTTCAAGTGTGCGACGTTCGCAACATGTTTGGTTACACCGGTACTTACAAAGGTCGTAAGGTTTCGGTAATGGGACACGGTATGGGTATTCCATCTTGTTCTATTTACGCGACTGAGCTGATCAAAGACTTTGGTGTGAAGAAGATCATTCGTGTGGGCAGTTGTGGTGCAGTGAGCGAAGATATTAAAGTGCGTGATGTGGTGATCGGCATGGGCGCATGTACTGACTCTAAAGTGAACCGTATTCGCTTTAAAGATCATGACTTTGCGGCTATTGCGGATTACAAAATGGTGCGCGCGGCAGAAGATGCAGCCAAAGCTCTCGGTGTCGGCGTAAAAGTCGGTAACCTGTTCTCGGCTGAGCTGTTCTACACGCCAGATCCAGAGATGTTCGAAGTAATGGACAAATACGGCATTGTTGGCGTAGAGATGGAAGCAGCTGGCATCTATGGTGTATGTGCTGAATACGGCGCAAAAGCTCTAACGATCTGTACTGTTTCTGACCACATCAAGACTGGTGAGCAAACGACATCAGATGAACGTCAAACGACTTTCAACGACATGATGGTTATCGCACTAGATTCAGTGTTGCTTGGTGACCAAGAATAATATTGGTTTGTCTTAACTTGATAAATTAACCGATAACAAAAAGCCCCGTTGCTGCCTGAGCGTCGGGGCTTTTTATTGGATTGCGATATTTATTCTCAGTCTAGTGTCTTTATTCTCAGTCTAGTGTCTTTATTGTCAGCCTAGTGTGTCTATGAGCTTACATTCTTCAACAGTAAGTTCTCACCAGACTTAGTCGGTCTTCTGCGAATCAGCATGATGAACAACACGCCACTCACAAACCCCATTAACACCATACCGATCATGTAGCGATCACTTTTACGGTAGTGGTGATCAGAAATCGCCGTCATCTTCCCGGTTTCAAAAGTCACTCGAATAAAGCCGATGATCGTCTTCTCTGGTGAATAAATAGGTTCAACTAATTGTTGTCTGCCGATACTTGCTGTTGAAAGTGGCGTATCTAAGCCAAGAACCTCACGTACCGAGAGGGCTTTTTCACTCGAAGCCAGTCGAATCCCCTCTGCATCATAGATGGTGGTATCGAACACCAGTCGGTCTTGAGATAGCTGGTTAGTCAGATCAAGCAATCGCTCTTGGTCTTGTTGCGTGATCATCTTGCTGGCTGAAAGTGATGCCTGAGAGATAAGCAGCTTGGTAAGAGTTTCCAACTGTTTTGCTTGGATCTTCTCGTTACCTTTACTGATCACGACCGTATTTTTAATCGTTACAACGAACATGGTAGCCAACAAAATGAGGGCTAGCATTCGTAAAGCGTTACGTATTGAGAACAATGATTCATTCATGTTTCACGAAGCCTGAAATAAACAAATGTTATGATTAAGACATATTGAGACTTGCGTTTTCAAATTGCAATAGGTTAACGTTTAGCATAGTTAATTAGGAATCATACACATGGACGCTCAGAAATATCTGCCGATAAAAAGGCATACCACATTATTAACTCGACTCCCCGAGACTCGTTTCGCTTCTCAACTCGCTAAATCCAAGGCCAATTGGATTGTGTTTGGTGAGTACTTATCTCCACAATCTTTCGATGACATCGACTTTTTCACTGGCACTTACAACACCATTCTCGATACGTGGAAGGTTGGGCATTATGAAGTGGCTTTGATGTCAGGCAATCTAACGCCAGCACACGAAGAAATCCTCCAAGCGCTAAAGCTTGATTATGCTTGCCTTAGCGAGGTCCCAGACTTATCTAAGCCAGGTTTGATCGTGATGGATATGGATTCCACAGCGATTCAAATTGAATGCATCGATGAGATTGCCAAGCTAGCCGGAGTGGGAGAGCTAGTCTCTGAAATCACAGAAAGAGCAATGCAAGGCGAGCTCGACTTTGAACAGAGCCTACGCCAACGAGTAGGAGCACTGAAAGGTGCGGATGAGTCGATATTAGAGCAAGTGCGTCAGTCTTTGCCATTCATGCCAGACTTGGTCGGGCTGGTGAATACTCTAAATAAGCTTGGCTGGAAAACAGCGATTGCATCAGGTGGTTTTACTTACTTCTCTGACTACCTGAAAGATACCCTTGATCTTGACCACGCTCAGTCAAACACGCTTGAGATCGTCGATGGTAAGTTAACGGGGGAAGTCTTAGGTGATGTTGTTTCGGCGCAGACCAAAGCGGATATCTTGGTAGAGTTGGCTGAAGAGTACGAATTGGAACTGCATAATACCGTTGCCGTTGGTGATGGAGCTAATGACTTGGTGATGATGGGCTCTGCAGGTTTAGGCATTGCCTACCACGCGAAACCAAAAGTAGAGCAGCAAGCTCAAACCGCTGTACGTTACGCAGGTTTAGGCGGGGTGCTGTGCATCTTGTCGGGTGTATTGGCTAAGCAGCAGAAGATCAGCTGGCAAGCAAAACCTTAGGAGTTCTACCTAAGTGCTATTAGCTATGTATCTTATTTAGCAATAGTGGCTCAGACACAAAAAAAGCAGGCTATCAGCCTGCTTTTTCTATTTTCATGCTTAAGTTAAGGCGCCACTCGAAGTTAGCGTGTTAGCTCCAATCGAATCAGCACTTCATCGGTAATATCTTCTATCTCGCCATAACCGATAAACGCAGTCACTTCATTCTCTAGTTTCTTAGCTTGATGCATACTGATGCGTGAAAGCTCTTCTAAATCAGACTGGAATAAACTCGTTAGCGGATTAAAGATAGGTGCCGTGGTGACTCGCAATACATACACGTCACCTAAGTGCTGCGCTTTTTTAATGAATAAGATGCGTTCTTTTGCTGAGGCGAAGTCTTTAACCAATTTGGTGTGTACCGATTGGATCTTGTCGCCAAACTTCACTGCGGCAATGTACACGTCATGATGTTTAGGCTCAGCACCTTCAATTCTTTTCAGTGGTTCAGCCAACAGCGAGTTGGTGTGACCCTTAAAGATTGGCTCCAGTGAGAACTTTTGGTTGTGACCAAGTTTAGCGAGTAACGTTAGATGCTTATTCAGTGGAAAATTCACACCAATGATCTTACAGCGCAGCGTTGAACTTGGCTTATCAATGAATATTGGGTTACTGACCATCTTGCTCAACAAAATGTTGTGCAGTGATTCGAGTAGTGAATGCGTTGGCAGTATCTCTTGCTTCTTAATTAGCTTACTTTGGTTTTGATCGATAAGCCCATTAAGGAAAGCGATAGTACGCATTGTCTTGGCGTTCTCGGCAATAACCAACTGCACGTTGCGGCCATTCGGACTCACACGAATCACTTGGTAAGGCACGGTGCTTAGTGGCAGGTTCTTGTCATAGAGCTGCAGTTCATTGAAGTTCACTAATACCGGATCATTAATCTTGAGTACCATTGGGTGTTCAAGGCTAATGCTCAGTCCACGCTTCGAGATATCTAAGGTGTGTCCGTTCGCCGCTGCGCCATCTTGTGATGTGAGTTGCAACGGTGACTTAAATTGGTATCTCGGCTCTTTACGACGAGTCTGAGAGTCAAAGTAGATGCTTTGAATATTACCGACGACAGTACGCGGGTGACGGAAGCGGTTCAATTCACTGCTTGGAATGCGTGGCTTTTCACTCAGAAGATAATCAGCTGCACTTTCGTGATCGCCAATCTCTTGCAAGATTCCGCAATGCGTCAGTTGAGCTGAGCTTTGAGCTAGCGTATCCGAGTGTTTAGCTAATGCTTGTCGTTCTGTGTCTGACAGTTCGAAAACCGAGAACTTGAACGCCTTCCAACTTTTACGTTTACCACCGATGTGCCAGAACAGCTGTCTTTGTTCACGAGAGGCTTCAGGTAGCATCATTGAATAGAACAAGGTCTTGTTTTGGTGTTCATGGGTAAAAGAGTAGATAACGTTACTGGTTCCCTTCACTCCTGGTTTCGCCAGCAGGTTCATACGTTGCTCGTTGAACAGGGTGCCCAGCGCTTGTTGATTACGCTCGTCGTGCCAATATTGCCATAAAGGATGGTTATTATCCGTCAGTAGGGCAAGCTTGAGTTCGCTGCCGCTGAAAAACAGGGGAAGGTTACAAGTGTGCTTTAGATAGGTGTGTTCGATTCCTCGAGTACGAGTTCGAATGACCCTATCTTGATTCTCATGGCTGGTTTTCTTACTGGTGCTATTTAAAGACTCATCGAGTAAGCGAGCCACAATATTGTTGTCGCTTACCTTGATGGTTCTTAGAAATTTGACCGCGTTGTTTTCATAAGATTCGTCGATACCCAAAACACGAAATTCAACCGCTTGGTTAACATCGTTTTCTTGGGACTTTTCGATAAGCTCTGAGAACTTAACGCTGATGATCTCGCCGAGGTTGTATCGAAAGGCGCTCGGCACCTTGAATTTTGCACCCGACGGGGAGATATCAACCGTTACACCATGTAGGCTTTGCCCTTTCGATGTGGTGATCTCGACCTGCGAGCTAATCTTGAGTCTGTTCTCTTGGCGCTTTAAGTCGTAACCTAGGTTAATAGCTTCCGCTTCATACGGGCTATTGGCGCTAGTAATGTCGTGGTTACCTTGAGAAGACGTTTTAACTACGCTCAGAGGCTGAGTTCGCGGAGTCATGACTAACTCCCATGCACCTTCTGTGTAACCTTTAAACTTTTTCGTACCGCGTTGATATGCGTTTAACGCGATGTCATCGAGCCAGTGCTTACGGCCGTCTAACGTGAACTGACGACATTCATTATCAATGCGCCCACGTAAATCAATGCTCTTTGTACAAGGAGCCATGATACGATTCAGTTCCATTTTAACCAGCAGTTTTAGAGACGGAGATTCGCCTTCTGTCATTTGAGAAAGAAGGAATTCGAAATCTTCGGCGTGGTAGGCCGGGATAAGACGTTCTGCTACAGATAGAATTTCAGATTGCTGCATACTTTTCTTGTTAGAATGGACGGTGCATTTATGTTATCGACTAGTTTAAATCGATCTTTAAGTATAAGTGGTATGACTGCAACGTTTATTTTCACCCGTACGGTCAAATAAGTCACAAATTGACAACATCATTGTGTAACTGAGTAAATTATTGAGGTTTTATGGCTAAGGCAAAACGAGCTTATGTGTGTAATGACTGTGGTGCTGACTTTCCACGTTGGCAGGGGCAGTGCAACGCATGTGGTGCTTGGAACACGATTACAGAAGTTAGGTTAGCCGCTTCACCTCAAGTAGCGCGCAATGAAAGATTATCTGGTTATGCAGGTGCAGTAACAGAATCGAGCGTTCAGACATTATCTGAAATTAATCTACAAGAAGTGCCACGCTTTAGTAGTGGCTTCAAAGAGCTCGACCGCGTACTTGGTGGTGGTGTTGTCCCTGGTGCTGCGATCCTGATTGGTGGTAACCCAGGCGCGGGTAAATCAACATTACTATTGCAGACCATGTGTCAGCTCTCTTCTCAACTGCCGACTCTTTATGTAACAGGTGAGGAATCCTTACAGCAGGTTGCAATGCGCGCCTCTCGACTTGGATTACCAAAAGAGCACCTAAAGATGCTCTCTGAAACCAACGTAGATAAGATTTGTCAGGTTGCCGAAAAAGAACAGCCAAAGATCATGGTTATCGACTCCATCCAAGTTATGCACGTTGCTGATGTTCAATCTTCACCGGGCAGTGTTGCTCAGGTTCGTGAATCGGCAACTGCATTAACGCGCTACGCAAAACAGAATAACGTTGCTGTGTTCTTAGTTGGACACGTAACTAAAGACGGCACCTTAGCCGGGCCAAAAGTACTTGAGCACATTATTGACTGTTCTGTTCTATTGGATGGCGGAACCGATAGCCGCTTTAGAACACTGCGCAGCCACAAAAACCGTTTTGGTGCGGTCAATGAGCTTGGCGTGTTTGCCATGACAGGCCAAGGACTAAAAGAAGTCAGCAACCCATCGGCGATCTTCTTGTCTCGTGGTGAAGAAGAAACCTCGGGCAGTTCGGTGATGGTGGTTTGGGAAGGGACTCGTCCGTTGCTTGTTGAAATTCAAGCGCTGGTGGATTATTCCCAGCTGGCTAACCCGCGTCGTGTCGCTGTCGGCCTAGAGCAAAACAGGCTTTCGTTGTTATTAGCGGTGCTGCATAAACACGGCGGCTTACAAATGGCTGATCAAGATGTGTTTGTGAATGTCGTCGGTGGTGTTAAAGTAACCGAAACCAGTGCTGATCTTGCGTTGGTGATGGCTCTACTTTCAAGTTTCAGAGATCGCGCATTGCCAAAAGATGTGGTGGTATTTGGAGAAGTGGGCCTAGCGGGTGAGATTCGACCGGTACCAAGTGGGCAAGAGCGTCTTAATGAGGCATTTAAACACGGCTTCAAGAAAGCGATTGTACCGGCGGCTAACATGCCTAAAGGTGGTATTCCTGGAATGCAGATCCATGGCGTGAAAAAATTATCAGAAGCAATTAATGCTTTTGATGAGTTGTAATTGAGCTCACTTCAGCTACTCTATACAGCAGAAATTCAGTCTAACTTAAACGCCAATTGCGCTTAAGATTAGCACTAAACTAAACAATCATTTAGATTGTTTCTACAGATTGCCTTTTTCTATATGTTAGAAAAAGGCAAAGTTTTTTAGTCCCAAATGCATGCAAAGCTATCAGTCTTCACAGATTGTGATATACTCTGCGCGCATTTTATATCCTATTAACAGAGTAAGACAATGGCAGATTTATCGAAATACAGAAACATTGGTATTTTCGCGCACGTTGATGCGGGTAAAACAACTACCACTGAGCGTATCCTTAAGCTAACTGGTCAAATCCACAAGACTGGTGAAGTACATGATGGCGAATCAACTACTGACTTCATGGAACAGGAAGCTGAGCGCGGTATTACTATCCAATCAGCAGCTGTAAGCTGTTTCTGGAACGGTCACCGTCTAAACGTTATCGATACTCCTGGACACGTTGACTTCACAGTTGAAGTATACCGTTCTCTTAAAGTACTTGATGGCGGTATCGGTGTATTCTGTGGTTCTGGTGGTGTTGAACCTCAATCAGAAACTAACTGGCGCTACGCTAACGAATCAGAAGTATCTCGTCTGATCTTCGTTAACAAACTAGACCGTATGGGTGCAGATTTCTACAACGTTGTTGACCAAGTTAAAAACGTTCTAGGTGCTACTCCTCTAGTTATGGTTCTACCAATCGGCCGCGAAGATGAATTCGTGGGTGTTGTAGACCTTCTAAGCCGTAAAGCATACGTTTGGGATGACACTGGTCTTCCTGAAAACTACGAAATTCTAGATGTTCCTGCGGACATGGTAGATGACGTTGAGCAATACCGTGAAGAGCTAATCGAAACTGCTGTAGAGCAAGACGATGACCTAATGGAAGCTTACATGGAAGGTGAAGAGCCTTCTATCGAAGACATCAAGCGTTGTATCCGTAAAGGTACTCGTGACCTAGCGTTCTTCCCAACTTTCTGTGGTTCTGCATTCAAGAACAAGGGCGTACAAATCGTTCTTGACGCTGTTGTAGATTACCTACCTTCTCCAACTGAAGTTGATCCTCAACCTCTAATGGACGAGAACGGCGAAGAAACTGGCGAACACGCTATCGTTTCTACAGATGAAACTTTCAAAGCGCTTGCATTCAAAATCATGGATGACCGTTTTGGTGCTCTAACTTTCGTTCGTATTTACTCTGGTAAACTGAACAAAGGTGACACGATTCTTAACTCATTCACTGGCAAAACAGAACGTGTTGGCCGTATGGTTGAGATGCAAGCTGATGACCGTAACGAACTAACTAGCGCACAAGCTGGTGACATCATTGCGATCGTTGGTATGAAGAACGTGCAAACTGGTCACACTCTATGTGATCCTAAGCACCAAGTAACGCTTGAGCCAATGGTATTCCCAACTCCAGTAATCTCAATCGCTGTATCTCCAAAAGATAAAGGCGGTTCTGAGAAAATGGGTATCGCGATCGGTAAAATGGTTGCAGAAGATCCATCTTTCCAAGTTGAGACTGACGAAGAGACTGGCGAAACTATCCTGAAAGGTATGGGTGAACTTCACCTAGACATCAAGGTAGATATCCTTAAGCGTACATACGGCGTTGACCTAACTGTAGGTGCTCCTCAAGTTGCTTACCGTGAAACTATCACTCAAGCAATTGAAGATAGCTACACGCACAAGAAGCAATCTGGTGGTTCTGGTCAATTCGGTAAGATCGATTACCGTATCAAACCAGGCGAAGCAGGTTCTGGCTTCAAGTTCAACTCTGTAGTTGTGGGCGGTAACGTTCCTAAAGAATTCTGGCCTGCAGTTGAGAAAGGCTTCGCATCTATGATGGAAAACGGCGTACTAGCTGGCTTCCCAACTCTAGACGTTGAAGTTGAACTTTTCGATGGTGGTTTCCACGCAGTCGATTCATCTGCAATCGCATTTGAAATCGCAGCGAAAGGCGCATTCCGTCAATCTATGCCTAAAGCTGGCGCGCAACTTCTTGAGCCTATCATGAACGTTGACGTGTTCACTCCAGACGATCACGTTGGTGATGTTATCGGTGACCTTAACCGTCGTCGTGGCATGATCAAAGATCAACAAGCTGGCGTTACTGGTGTTCGTATTAAAGCTGACGTACCTCTTTCTGAGATGTTCGGCTACATCGGTCACCTACGTACTATCACTTCTGGTCGTGGCCAATTCTCTATGGAATTCGCACAATACGCACCATGTCCAACTAACGTTGCTGACGAAGTGATTGCAAAAGTTAAAGCAGAAAAAGAAGCTGGTAAGTAATTAGCCCTTTTCTCAATTAGCTAAAAAAGCCCCGCAAGTGAAAGCTTGCGGGGCTTTTTATTGCTTGTAACATACTGCGAGATGCGAGATGCGAG
>NZ_JBFRRH010000036.1:0-9321 GCF_041472995.1 Vibrio sp. 10N.261.46.A3
TAAACCTCAACTTTGTCTGCACCTTCAGTCGTAACAAATGCACCTGTCGCCTGAGCGATAACAGAGCTTAAATCATCTTCATCAACGACAAACGTACTCGCAGCAGTCATATCAGTGATGGTTGGCACATCATCCGTCACCGTGATCTTCAGATCGATCGCATTCGATTTATCTTGGTCGAAATCTTCAGCAACAACAGAGAAGTTAAGGTTAATCGCGTTTTCACCCGCGCCATCAAGGTGCTTAAGTGGTTTAAACAATTCGAATTGATAGCTGTTATCCGAGGTATCGAAAATAATCTCGAACACCGCTTCATTACTCGTTGCTGTTTGAGCAACGTAAGTAAATGTTGTGCCGTTTTGTGAAACAGCTTGCCACTCTAAACTTTCTCCATCAGAGGTTAAGCCCGTCAGAACCAAATCTTCATCAACCAGTTCATACTTCACAACACCATCGGCGCCTTCATCAACCGTGAATAATCCATTAATAATGGTGTCTTCAGATTGATCGGAACCAATACCAGTGAGGTCATCCTCATCGACAACTGTTTCCCCTGTAGGTGCTGTCATCACTGGTACATCATCTTTTACATTAACGAGGATCTCAGCAGCTTCTGGTGTGTTTGAACCTCCAGACAGTGCAGAACGGTCGCCATCTGCATCAACAGCATAAATTGGCAATGCAAAAGTTAACAGCGCATCTTCAGCGCCTTGATGTGAAAGGTTTTCATAGAGGTTAAATTCATAGTTACCCAATGATGGGCTATCAACTTTTACGTCAAAGACAGTAATTCTCGATCCATTGACCTCTACATAACCTTCGTATGTCCTTACACCATTAGTTTCGTCAACCAACTCGAGTAGCACCGGCGCACCATTAGAAACCAAGGTGCCACCCGTATTAAATTCCATCGGCTCCAGTTCATAATGGTCGATGATGTCGCTTTCGAAAATATCGGCAGTGATACTTCCGCTCCCCGCTACAGGCGCGTTTCCCTCTTGTGAGCCACCAATGATGCCTGCTTCATCGACACTAATACTGTCGACATTAGTAATGACTGGGCTATCGCCATCAGTGATAACAATGTTGATGTTATTGGTTACAACATCTTGATCGAAATCGGTAATCGTGATCGGTAAATCGAACGTCAGTGAATCGGAGCCCACTTGTTCTATTGGATTAAACTGCTCGAATTTATAAGTACCATCGGTATCTAGTGAGATAGTGAGAACAACCTCACCTCTGCCTTGAATGGACAGAGTAATCGTTGTTCCATCATCAGAAAGTCTGGCAAGCGTATTTTGATTATCACTGAGCAACCCATCAAACTGGTCCAGTGCACTAGCATCAAATACAGCTGATTGAAGATTATCACTACCAATATTGGAGAACGTTCCTTCAATTGCTGCACTGCTAGTTTCTACGTTACTGATATTCACACTTTCAGCAGACGGATCGCCCCCATCAACCACGGCAACTTGTGCATTAATTGGTGTTGCTAATGGGTTTCCCGCGGTGTCTTCACCTTGAATATCAAAAGTGATGTTAATTTGATCGCCTGTATAGGAAACCTGACCACCACCAACAGACGTTACGTGATCAATTGGTTGAGAAATCGTTGTGGTCAGTGAAAGCTCAGCGTTGTTTCCAACACTAACAACATCGATGTCGATGCGTAATACTTCATCGGTGCCTTGAACACCAATGATAGAGTTCGTCGCCGCATCATAAGTAAACGTAACAGGCTGACCACTTGAGGTTATATCACTGTTTAGCTCTGTGAGTAGCGAAGCAAGGGACAGTGCTTCTGGAGCAAAAGAATCAGGGGAGAGCGCTAAACTACCAGCAATAATCGTTTCGGTAGTTGTAATAGATTGGGGATAGGTATTGCCAGAAATGGAGCCTTCAGTGAGCACTTCACTGATTGATTGACCGCCCGATGAACGAGTTATTGTTCTGAACTCTTCTCGGTCTTCATCAACCGTTTGTTCTGCTAGACCTGCGGTCTCAAAAAATGTCGATGGATGAGTTTCTGTGTAGTTGTAGTCAATCGTCACAAAGCCAGCGTTTGCTGAACCTTGCCCGCCACCAGCGGCCGTTGCTTCTAAGATTTGGGTCGGATCGGCACCACCTAAAATGGCTTCTTGGATAGCAGCAAATTCATCATCATCAAAATCTCCTGCATCGGCTTGCTGTAAGTCAAAATTAACTTCTCCAGCGATCGGAGCATCAGCCCACGCTAAATCTTGGTCAACACAGCCAACACAATTGCTGCCTACCTCAGTGACACCGTTTGGGGTGCCTAATACAAGCTCTGCTTGGTTGGCAGTGATAACAATCTCGTTCTCACGAATAATATCACCAGCTGAAATTTTTCGTGCGCTTCCGTCAGACTTCACTACGATGACTTCTCCACTCACTGCCTCAACAACTGCAGCTTGGCGCGAAACTTCAATACCCATATATCCCCCGTGGTCACAAAATGCTGTATTGCTCAACATCGTGAAAATGATAGTAATAACGGTTTCAGGCTTAAATTATATTCAGAACTTATTCTCTGAATTAACAATCAATTACGTAGACTGATGTATGTGATGAGTCAGTTCCGTTTCGCCTGTTTTTTTTATAGTTTACTTAACCTTAAGCCTAGTCTTCCTTATCCGAAATGTCATGTCTGTGCGAAGTGACTTCTTTTCACAAATCTAGGCATTCACTTTAGTTTGTTCATGGACTAAGCAAAAGTTTATAGGGTGTTGATTAATGCGCAACAAAATGCACACCTTAATTACACCTCAAATTTTTATAAATATATACAGTAATAAAGTTGATAAATCATTAGGATTTATAGGCAATGAATAAGGTAGAGATATACCTAAACCCCAAAGAAGAACTAAATCCCATATTTGAGACAAGGTCAGCACAAAGCTGATGAGAAACCGTTCAAACACCATATATGGCGTCAATTACATATGAAACTACTGGAGTTTTGAATAGGTATGCAGGGACAATGAGTAGAAGTTGCAAATGGATATTTCGAGGAATCCCAAAAAAAAGCCCACTAAGTTGAACCTTAGTGGGCTTTAAAATCAGTATATAGCGTTATGCTGTTAGCAATGACACACTATTATTTAGCAAGGCGGTTCGCCGTCCAAACGTAAAGCAGTTCGAGAGCAATCGTCGCGCCAGCCAATGCTGTAATCTCGCTTTGGTCATACGCTGGAGAAACTTCTACAACGTCCATACCAACCATATTGATACCTTGCAAGCCACGGATAATTTTCAGAACTTTGTCTGAATTCAAACCGCCGCATACCGGAGTACCTGTACCCGGAGCAAACGCAGGATCCAGACAGTCGATATCAAACGTTAGGTAAACTGGCTTATCACCGACAATGCCTTTCACTTGAGCAATGATCTCGTCCACGCTCATGTCGTTCGCTTGCATCGCGTTAATAACGTTAAAGCCATGTCCTTCCTGCTTGTACTCTGTACGAATACCAATTTGCACTGAATGTTCAGGCGAAATTAAGCCTTCATTTGGCGCATGGTAGAACATAGTACCGTGATCGTAACGACTGCCCTGACTGTAAGTGTCAGTGTGCGCGTCGAAGTGAATCAGAGCCATCTCACCGTACTTCTTACCGTATGCTCTAAGCAAAGGCAGTGTAATGAAGTGATCACCACCTAAACCTAACAGAGTTTTACCACTATTTAGAATCGCATCAGCAGCCGCTTCTAAACGTTGAGTTAAGTCTTCTGCATCACCGCAATCAAACACAAGGTCGCCAGCATCAATCACTGAGGTGTGTTCAAATACATTGAAGTCCCAAGGGAATTTTTTACCTTCCCACGCCAAGTTAACTGACGCACGGCGAATCGCATCCGGTCCCATACGCGCACCCGGACGACCAGACGTCGCCATATCTAGTGGCGCACCTAATACAACCACATCAGCATCGTTGTCGATTGGGTTCTGTACCAAAGGACGACGCATAAACGTCATCGCATTGGAGTACAGCGAGTAATCTGGTTTCGTAAATAGATCGTTCATTAAAAATCCTCAAGATAGGTGTAACCCATCAAGCCTTGCTCTAACTCTTCAAGTACGCTTTGCTGCTCTTGCGCTGGTACTTTCGCCGTTACCAATTCTTTGTAGTTCTGACGAATTAGGTCCATATCGATATGAACATAACGCATCATGTCTTCAACCGTGTCGCCTTCGTTGATGTAATCGATATTCGCTTCACCACTTTCATCAACGTTGACCACCACACTGTGCGTGTCACCAAATAGGTTATGCATATCGCCCAAGATCTCTTGGTATGCGCCTACTAAGAAGAAGCCCATCAGGTAAGGTTCGTCTGGGTTCCATGCAGGCACTGGCAACGTTGTTTCAATGCCTTGGCCGTCAACATACTGATCGATCGTACCGTCAGAATCACATGTGATATCCAGGACTACCGCGCGTCGCTCGTCCGCATTGTCCAAACCACTTAGAGGCAATACAGGGAACACCTGATCGATACCCCAAGCATCTGGCAACGATTGGAACAAAGAGAAGTTCACGAAGAACTTATCTGCCAAACGCTCGCTCAACTCATCCAAAATAGGACGGTGGTAACGGTTTTTAGTACTCATACGAGAGCTAAGTTCATAGTTAATACGCAAAGACATCTGTTCTGCCCAAGCACGGTGCTGAAGGTTCAGCATGCCTGTCGCAAATTGGTTGTGTGCTTCTGCGATATCACTTTGCGTGTCGTTGTAGATCTCAATCAGCGCGCGGTCATCATTACCTGCATCTAACTCCAAGAAGTTCTTCCACATGTTGTTTAGCAACAGCGGTGCGTCAGCTTCTGGCGCCGCCATGTCTTCTGGTGAGTAGCTTTCTGTACCGATCACGTTAGTAACAAGCACAGCGTGATGCGCAGTCAACGAACGACCAGATTCCGAAATAATCACAGGCTGTGGTTGATTGTAGAGTTTACAAATATCCCCTACTGTCATCACGATGTTGCGAGCGTACTCAAGCAAGCCGTAGTTCATTGAGTTTGAAGATTGGCTGCGTGTGCCGTCGTAATCGACCGCCAAACCGCCACCAACATCTAGGAACTTCAGTTGAGCACCAATGTCACGCAGTTCACAGTAAAAACGAGCCGCTTCACTCACACCATTTCGCACATCACGAATATTCGCCATTTGCGAGCCAAGGTGGAAATGCACTAGCTCTAAAACATCCAGTTGATCTTCTGCTTTCAAGCGTTCAATAACGGTCAATACTTGTGATGCAGACAAACCGAATTTCGACTTCTCACCACCACTTGCTTGCCATTTACCTGCACCTTGAGAAGCAAGACGAATGCGTAAACCTAAACGAGGTTTCACGCCAAGCGCTTTTGCTTCAGAAAGGACAAGATCAAGCTCTGACAACTTCTCTAAAACGATGAATACTTTGTGGCCTAGCTTTTCGCCAATAAGCGCAAGGCGGATGTATTCTCTGTCTTTATAACCATTACACACGATCACTGAGCTCGCTTTTTGAGCCAGCGCCAATACCGCTAATAGTTCAGGTTTACTGCCCGCCTCTAGACCTAGTTGCTTCTGCTCTAATTGAGCTTGGCTTGCTAAGATCTCGTCAACCACTTCTTTCTGTTGGTTAACTTTAATCGGGTAAACAAGTAGGTAACGGTTATCGTACTGATATTCGTCGATCGCTTGGTTGAATGCGTTACAGATATTGTGCACACGTTGATGCACTATTTGAGGAAAACGCACAAGAGCAGGCAAACCAATATTTCGCTGCTCTAACTGTTTTACGATCTGACTTAGCGGAACTTGATGATCGGTTTCGCTCGGTGAAACATACACCTCACCGTTATCATCAATTCCATAAAAACCTTGGCTCCAGTGCTTTACATTATACTCAGCACGGATGCGTTCCAAATTAACCGAATTTTCCAATTCTAGAGACCTCACACTATAGGGCCATCGACAGAAGATACCTCTTTGGAATAGCGAGGTATAACCCAACAAAAAGCGTTCAAAAACGATTTGTTGGCTGCATTAACCGATATTATTAAGAGCGAGTCCAACCATTGATATTTGTGGTGACGATTACGTTTTTTTATCGACAGATCGACTTAAAGTGACAGGTAAGGAATTACAAGGTTTTAGGGTAAAAAACAGGCTGAAGCGCATTAAATATAAAGCAATTTCTCACATTAAATTAGGGAGAAAAAATGTGCAGGAACCATAAGATTTTTAGTAAATTGAGTGAGGTTAAGTCAGAGTTGTGACAAATATAAGCACTTCACAACCTGAACTCTCGCTATCACCAACATAGCAAGTATCCTGTTATTCCAAGCCTATTGATGAGTGTTAAATCATGTCCGAAATGTACACGACCTATGCAAAGCAATACGACTCTGCTGCTCGCGATAATATTTATAATGCCCTATTAGAACGCCCATCAACCATAGCCTTACTTGATGATGTGAATGGGCTCGACATTGTCGACCTTGGCTGTGGCTCAGGTATTTACGCGCAATGGTTTATTGAGCATGGTGCAAAAAAAGTCACGTGCACCGATCTATCTCAAGATATGGTCGACTTAGTCAACGCTAAGCAAATCCCAAATGTGACTGCTTACGCGCAAGATGCTGCGCTTGGTTTACCTAAAGAAGCTGATAACAGCGCTGATGTCATCGTGTGCCCATTGGTACTGCATTACATTGAAGATCTAAAACCTGTCTTTGATGACTTGTATCGCGTATTGAAAACGGGTGGTTACCTAGTCTTTTCTACTCACCACCCTTTTGCTGACTTTGAGTGCACCCTTTCAGGTAACTACTTTAAGCGTGAATTCATTCAAGAAGAGTGGAATACGGTCGGCACACCGGTTCAGGTGAGCTTCTACCGCCGTTCACTAACCGAACTTTGCCAAGCCGTAACCCTATCTGGCCTGCTGATTTCGCAAATCACTGAAGGCACGATCGACGAAAAAGCGAAAGCGATCTGTGAATCGACATACCAACGCCTATCAAAAAACGTAAACTTCATCTTTATGCGTTGCGAAAAAGTGTCTGCCTAGCCCGCAAGCAAATCGCGTGTGTCTTTGATTGCGTCAAAGGCACTTTTTATCTTCCTAACCATCTCAACTCAGCATCCGCTTAACTGAACAAAAAATAAACTTTTCTCGCACATATCTTGTATTCGATTCGATCTTCTTGTAATTTCAACTGACCAACCAATCGGTCAGCTTTCGAATTTAGGGGATACTATGAGCCATAATCTAGACCTTGAACCAAACACGTCGAGCACCAACGACATGGATCAAATGTTCAACCGACAAAAAGATCACTACCGCAATAACGTTAATCCTACGCTTGAGCAGAGAAGAGAAAACCTCTCAGTACTAAAAGCGTTGTTAATGCGCTATCAAGAGCAGTTGATTGAGGCAGTATCTGAAGATTATGGCCATCGAGCAAAGCACGACAGCTTGATTGCTGACATCACCCCTTCTCTTCACCAGATCAATTACAGCGTGAAGAACCTTAAGAAGTGGTTGAAGCCATCACGCCGCAAAGCTGGTTTGATGCTAACGCCAGCTAAGATCACGGTTCATTATCAGCCTGTGGGCGTTGTAGGCATCATTGTTCCATGGAACTTCCCAGTCATGCTCTCTTTAGGGCCTCTGATCACAGCATTAGCAGCGGGCAACACTGCGATGCTTAAGATGTCGGAGTTTACTCCAGCAACCAACCGAGTTTTAAAAGCGATGTTGGCTGAAGGCTTTAGTGAAGATCAAGTTGCGATCATCGAAGGTGAAGCTGATGTTTCCGCTAAATTTAGCCAACTGCCGTTTGACCATATCCTATTCACAGGCTCAACCGCTGTGGGTAAACACGTTATGAGAGCAGCGGCTAACAACTTAACACCAGTTACCCTGGAATTAGGCGGCAAGTCTCCAACGATTATTGCTCCCGACTTTGATGTGGCTGACGCCGTTGAACGCATCCTGTTTGCAAAAAGCTTAAACGCTGGCCAGATTTGTGTGGCGCCCGATTACATCTTATTGCCACGAGAAAAAGTCGATGCGTTCATCACAGCTTATAAGCAATACTTCAAAAAACTGTATAAAGCAGGCATTGAGAGCAAAGACTTAACTTCAGTGATCGATATGCGTCAATACAATCGTTTGAAGGGGGTGATTACAGATGCTCAATCTAAAGGCGCAGTTGTTCACACCGTCACCGAACAAGCGCAAGACGATGTAAACCACAGAATGACGCCGCACCTTCTCACCGAAGTGAACGACGACATGCTCGCAATGCAAGAAGAGCTGTTTGGTCCTGTTCTGCCTATCGTGCCTTATGATTCCATCGAAGAAGCAATCAGCTACATCACAGAGAGAGAACGCCCATTGGCTCTGTACCTAATGAGCCATAATAAAGAAACCCAAGACAAGTTTTTATCAGACACGCACTCTGGCGGCGTGTGTATTAATGATTCTTTGGTGCATGTGGCTGCAGAAGACGCGCCATTCGGTGGCATCGGCCCTTCAGGCATGGGACACTATCACGGCATTGAGGGCTTCAAGACCTTTAGCCATGCCAAAACCGTTCTAAGTAGAGGAAAAATCAACTTCACCAAGTTAATGCATCCTCCTTACAACAACCTAATCAAAAAACTGATGTTCAAAGTACTCAATAGATGATCACCAAAAGACAAAAAATCCTAGATGCTGCGCTCCTGCTTTTCTCTCAACAAGGGCTAGAGGGCACATCTACTGGACAAATAGCGAAAACAGCCGGCGTGGCAAAAGCGACGTTGTTTCACCACTTCGAAAACAAATCTCTATTGATTGATGAGCTGTTTCGCGAGCTGAAGCTAGAGCTATTCTCGACCCTTCAACCGCACACTGATGTGGCAGTAGAAGATCGCTACCAAGCCTTTAAGTTCATGTGGATCACAGGGATTGAATGGGCATTAGAGAATCCGGTTGCGATGAAGTTCTTTACCAATGTTCATTTCGACCCAACGACTCAAACTCGAGAAGTGATTGTTTCACAGATGTTCGCATCGCTAGACGAGATCATTTTGAAAGGGCAAGAAGATGGTGAATTGATGGTGTTGGACATTAACCTTGTTAGACACTTCATCCATAGCCACTTTCTAATTTGTGCAAATTGGCTGATTGAACAAAGCGAGTCTCCACCAGAGCAAACATCGAAGTACATCAACGATAGCTTTGATATGTGTTGGCGAGCGGTTGGTGGGCAAACCAAGTAGCTTTAAGCCCAAGGCTCTAAGCTCTAAGCTCTA